>CAZTTV010000001.1:0-5144 GCA_964616385.1 uncultured Candidatus Saccharibacteria bacterium
AGTTGATGAATCACCTTGTTTTATTGGAAATGTTGTAAGTGCTGGATAATTTAGTCTGGGATGAAACATTTCACTGAGCAACCTTACATTTATAATAGACTCCTGATCCTTATATTTAGACGTTGTTTTTAAATAATATACAGACTCATTTATTTTTGGTATGTCATATGTAATATCAACAGCTGAATTTGCCTTTATTTTTACTTGTTCTTTTTTTGTTTCTATCTTATCCTTTTCGTTCAAACTATCCCATCTATATAAATCATAAGTTATATTTGAAACAACGTTTTTGTCTGAAGTGTTTTTTATTGATTGAATTATCTTAATATTTTTTTCCTTATCAAATGATGGCCAACCTCCAATCTGAAAATATTTTTCACCGTTTATGGTTGTTTTAGATTTATCAAAATATATAGAGCTATCACTACCAAATATGCCAAACTGAGAACTTCCTATAATCACTTCATTTGAAAAAGGAAGTCCACCTAAATTAAACTTTTTACCTACAGAAAAGAAATAATCTGCTCTATATTCTCCAGTATTTATACTGTCAGGTACATTCCAATTAAATGTCACTTTCTTTTCTTGATTCGCATTTAAATAGACGCTCTTGCTTGCAATAAATTCGTCTATTATATTATATCCTTCTGTTGTGTAATTTACATTATCTCTACTTATACGAACAAATACATACCCATCAACTACAGGGTAGTCATTTTCATTTAATATTTCACCACTAAAAACTATTTTATCACCACCAGAATATGAATCCTTGTCTGTACCTACACTTACTTGAACGCTCTGAAACTTATAGTAATCAAAACAATTTTTCTCATTACCACCAGATTGTTCTATCTTCCAATCTTCTTCTTTAAATTTTAAAAGTAGTTGCTCTCTTTCTTGGTCTGTAAACAAAGAATTAGGATCTGTGTTTTTATTATTACTCTGTGAGTCTGTTGAAGCAGATACTGTAGAAAAAATTGCTCCAAACAAAACAATCATAATTGATAAAGAATATACCAAAAATATATACGATTTAGTTTTATTCATATTGTTATAACTATAACATATGAATATTAAAAATTATAAAATTATAAAATTATAAACAATCAAAAACAAGAGCAACACTCTAATATAATTTATTATTTACATTCCATCATTATTTAATTATCTTCAAACTCTTCATTTAAATCATCTACTATCTCATCTATATCACCTCTTAGTATACCTTCTATGTTATGCCAAGACTTTTTAATACGATGGTCTGTAACTCTATTTTGAGGTACATTGTATGTTCTAATTTTTTCAGACCTATCTCCAGTACCAATCTGTCCTTTTCTTTCAGATGAAAGATTGCTTGCTTCTTCTTTAAGTTTTTTTTCTTCAAGTTTTGCTGATAGTATACTCATAGCTTTTTCACGATTTTTCAACTGACTACGCTCACTTGTACACCTAACAGCAAGCCCACTTGGTTTGTGTATGATACGAACCGCAGTCTCTACTTTATTAACATTTTGCCCTCCTGCTCCTCCAGAACGAGAAAATTCCATTTCTAAATCAGTAGGATCTATTTCTATAGCATTGTGTTTTCTTACAGGAAGTATTGCCACAGATGCAGTAGACGTATGTATTCTCCCAGATTTTTCTGTTGCGGGAATTCTCTGTATTCTATGAACACCCATCTCGTATCTCAATTTTTTGTATACATCCTTACCCTTAATTTCGAAAGAAGCTTCTTTGTATCCACCAATTTCACTAAGGGAAGCATCAATACTATTCCATGACCATTTTTGTTTTTCTGCATATCTTTCATACATTACTGCCAAATTATATGCAAAGATAGAAGCTTCCTCACCACCAACTCCAGCACGTACTTCAAGTATTATTTCATTTGGAAACTGTTGCTCTTCTTGACCAGATTTTAATATATCTTGTACTTGTTTAAGCACGGAGAGTCTCTGGTCTTCTATATTTTTTAATTCATCTTCTGCAAGTTTTTTCATATCGCTATCATTCTTTGTCATCTCTTTTATATCTTCCTCTTGTTTACCTAAACGAACTAATTCTTCCGCCAAGTATGATGTCTTGTGGTTTTCTTTTAACTCTTTTATATTAAACTGTTTTTCATTATCTTCCATATTGATATTTTAACACACAAAAATCGCCAAGTATCGGCGATTTTTGTGTGTTACTACTTAGTTATTTTTTTGTTTTAGCTTTACTTGCAGCGGCACTCCTTTGTTTGAATTTTTCTACTCGTCCTGCTGTATCAAGAACTTTTTCATTTCCTGTATAGAATGGGTGGCAGGCACTACAAATCTCAACCTTTATTTCAGGCATAGTAGAACCAACTGTAAAAGATGCGCCACATACACATTTCACTTTTGTGTCAGTATTATATTCTGGATGAATTTCCTTTTTCATAGCTACCTTTATACTATATATTTAACTTGATTGCAATATATCCAAACAAAATTCGGTTCTACATAGGTGAGTCAGAAGTCGAAGCTCCAACTATTATCGGAAAGTTGGAAACCGGGTTTCCAACTATTTTGTTTAGTTTCCTTGCAATATATCTATTTGTTTTTGATATTTTGTTGCGAGCTCCATTACACCATCACCATAAAATGCATACGCACGTTTTTTGGCATTTTTCCATCCTGCAAAATATCTTAATGCAGAAAGTCTTTCTGCTGTATATCCTCCTTTTGAAGCTCCATTGTCTTTTAATAATATCGCCGACGCCATAAATGCATCAGACGGATCCCATGGGTTTGGAGGATTATGTCCTGTTAATTTTGCTATACGACTTTCAAACAATACCCACGTAGAAGGTATAAACTGTGCTGGCCCCATAGCTCCACCATATCCATAAGAAGGAGGGCATGACACTGGTGTGCTAAACGGAGGGAAACCTATACGCTCCGCAAGTGCCATAAAAGGAATTGTATCTCTTTTTGGTTTCATGACTGTTCGGAAAAATCGTCCTGTATTTTTACCAACACCTGAACCAGTCGTAGGATTTTTAAGTAAACATTGTCCTGTATTTTCTCCTAGATTTGACTCTTGTGTAATAATTCCGAGAATAAGAGCTGGTCTTACGCCCGTTTGCTTTGAAGCTATGTTTGCAAAATCAAGTGCTTTACCAAAAGGAATTGCTGCTGTACCACGCAATGTAAACAATTCATTACGAATAGCTGTGGCATCTCGTTTTTTTGCATTTAGTATTTTTTTATACAATGCTTCTTGTCCTTTTGTTGTTTTAAGAATTTTATTTCGCTTTTTCTTTTTTTTCTCTATACTTCTTTTTTGTAATTCTTGTATACCCCTAAGCTCAACTTCTTCTAGTTTTTTTTCTTCTAATATTTTCTTTTGCGTTGCATTTATATTTTTTGTTTTTTCTATTGTAGAAAATGACTCATTCAAAGATGCTTTTATGGCATCAAATGAATCTAGGTCAGCAAAAAATTCAGATAAATCTTCGTTAGATAACACAACCTCTACTAATGAAAAAGAATCTATCTCGTTCGTTTTTCTTATAAGCTGAGCTAGTGACTGTTTTTCTCTTTCTAGTTTTTCATTTAATGATTCTATGTTACTTTTTTTTGAACTTATACTGCTATTTATACCTCCTATAGATATATTACGAGCTTTTATACCAAGCCTTGATTTATTTATTTGAGTGTTCAATATTGACACGTCTCTTTCAAGAGAAACAGTTTCTCTTTGTTTTTTTTCAAGTACCTTCTTTTGTCCTTCTATTTCAGACTCAATATTTTTTAGCTCATTTTCAAGAGCAGCGCGCCTAGCGTTAATTTTATCACTCCCAACTTGAGCATTAGCCACACTTAAAAAAGACAAGCCTGCAAACAACACCAGAATTAGAAATATACTTACATATCTATATTTTAAATTATCAGACATAATCATACTGTATTATTGTAACATCTTAACCTTTGTGGTGGATAGTTACTAAAAATCACACTAAACTTAGTTAAGTTTAGTGTGATTTTCTAATTTATTATAATTAATCTTTTTTTTGCTCTTCAGAATTTGATTCATTGTCATTTTTTTCAGAATCTCCATCCTCATCTTTCTTGCCTTTCTTTTCTACTTCTATTGAAGAAATGTCTGCATCTGGAATATCTTCAGGTTCTTCTTTTTGTACTGATATAGATACTACGGTATCATCAGCTGACGCTTTTAATTCAACTCCTGCTGGTAGCTTCAAATCTCCTACTGATATATGACTATCTAGATTTTCGAGAGATGATAAGTCAACAGAAATATTTTGTGGTAAATCTTTTGGAAGCGCCTCAACTTCAATCTCATGTATAACTTTTACGAGAGTCCCTCCTAGAGTCTTAACGGCATTTGATTCACCGACAAATTCCAGAGGTATCTTAACTACAACTTTTTTGTCTTTATCAATAACTAGAAAATCAATGTGAATTGGCTCATCTGTTACTACATCTACAGAAACATCATGCACAAGTACATCGATATTTTCTCCTGACATATCAAGTGTTATAACAGAAGATTCACCAGCCACCTTAAATATTTTCTTAAATTCGGCTTGATTTAATAATATTGGAGTTGATTCAGTTTTTGAACCATAAAAAACAGCAGGAATATTCCCTTCCCCTCTTATATGATTGTTATTTGTTTTTAAATCTCTTTTTTTAACCTCTAATTTGAATGTCATAATATATATTTAATTAAAGAGTATTATACAAATATATAGACTTAATGCAAATGTTTATATGATTATTGATATATAAAAACCGCCTTGCGACACTTAAAAGGAAATAAATTCCCGTTAGGTCGCAAGGACGGTGTTGGCTTTAAAGATTAAATGAATTACTCCACTCATATCTCATTTGCCGGTTTTGAACATGTTTTTGCTACATAGAACAAAAACTTAAATTTAGCTTCAACGATAGCAATGTAAAAACATTCTCTCTCCACTAAATTTCGCTTAGTTCAGAAACGAACGAGGCCGAGAAGATTTTAGACGGTATGTAGCGTTGCTGTAATGTAAGTAGGGTCTCTCATCACAATCCTCCAAAGGTTTCGGTTTTGGTAATCCGCCATAGCAAAGGCAGATTACCGAAAAGAACTAAATAATTTTTATTTTTATATTA
>CAZTTV010000001.1:5244-26885 GCA_964616385.1 uncultured Candidatus Saccharibacteria bacterium
GCCATAGCAAAGGCAGATTACCGAAAAGAACTAAATAATTTTTATTTTTATATTAAATATCAGTTTACGGTCCTCTCATGGGCCAGTTCCTCCAAAGACGATTTAATAATGTTTATACCTTATCATATACAAAATACTTGTCAAGTACTTTAATATATTATAACTGTACTTTTTATTTTACCATTATTCTTAAACATATTTTATACTTCATTTGGTGGAGTATTGCCTTCTATAACAGCAATTATGTTCTTCGCAGCCATTTCTGACATTTTTGAACGAGTTTCTTCCGTAGCTGATGCAATATGTGGAGTTATTATTATATTTGAGAGTTCTGTTAGACCATTTGAAAGTTCAGGTTCATTTTCAAAGACATCAAGTGCAACTCCTTTTATGTCTCTATTTTTGAGAATTTCCACAAGAGCTTTTTCATCAATGACACCACCTCTGGATGTATTTACTAAATATGCTGTCTGCTTCATAGCTTCAAGCATTTCTTTATTTATTAAATGTTTTGTTGATTCAACAAGTGGAACATGAATACTTACTATATCTGAAACTTTTAACATTTCAGATAGTGAATTATAAAATTTGGCATTTAGTGTTTCTTCAAATGTATCATTTTGTGTCAAATCATGATAAACAACATTCATCTCATATCCATTTTTAGCTATATGTGCAACTCTTGAACCAATACGCCCAACGCCAACTATGCCTATTGTCTTTCCTTTTAAATCAGAGCCTAGAAAAAGTTCAGGTGCCCAGCCTACATATTTACCACTGCGAGTAAATTTGTCCGCTTCAACAATTCGTCTTGATATTGCAGTAATCAACGCAAAAGTATGTTCAGCCACTGTGTCTGTAAGTACTCCTGGTGTATTTGATATTTTTATGTTTCTTTTACGAGCCTCTTCAATATCTATGTTGTTATATCCAACTGCATAATTTGCAAATATTTTTGCATTTGATGTCGCATCAAATATTTCACTGTCTATTTTATCAGTTAAAAGACAGAGAACAGCATCGTACTCTTTTTTCTTGAGTGCATTTATTAGTTCGTCTTTATCCAAAACCTTATCTTCTCCATTTATATCCACCTCGTAACCTTTGTCTCTTAACAAATTTAATCCAGCATCGGGTATTTTTCTTGTAACGTAAATTTTATACATAAAATAAAAGTGCTTAGAATTATAAGTTACTAAATAATCGAAGTCTTCTCTCAACTACTTCTTGCACTGCTTCTACTGCTGGTTTCATTAGTCTATATGGAGCTATTTCATCAGGATTCTCTTTTAAAGATGACTTAATTCCCTCTTTATATGCCTTTCTTATTTCTGTATTTATATGTATCACTGATATTCCTGCTTTTATAGCTGACTTGAAATTATCATCTGAAATACCAGAACCACCATGTAACACAAGCGGAGAATCTACTGATTCACTTATTTCCTTAATACGTTCAATGTTTAATTCTGGATTAGAAACATTTTTTAACATACCATGTATATTCCCAACTGACGGAGCAAACAAATCTATTCCTGTTACCTCAACAAAATTCTTTGCATCCTCTTTGGTTGTTAGCTGTTCAAGAGAAATCCCTTCTGGTATTTCATCTAAAAGCTTTGATGACGTTCCGATATACCCGAGTTCCGCCTCAACCAAAACATCTTTATTTACAGAACGCGCATATTCAACAGACTGTTTTGCAATAGAAATGTTTTCTTCCATACTAAGTTTTGCTCCGTCAAAAATAACTGAGTCCACACCAGCATCAATCGCTTCTTTGACTCTTTCAAATGAATAAGTATGGTCTGCATTTATATAAATAGGATAATCATATTCTTCTCGTATACTTTTTACTAACGCCACTGCTTGTTTAATTCCTATAAAATCTCTTTCTCCTTCTGATACACCTATTATCACAGGCACATTAACATTTTTAGCTGCATTAAAAATACCCCACAATCCTTCTACATTTGATATATTAAAATGTCCAACAGCAATATTATTCTCACGAGCTTCATTTATTGTTTCTTTCAAGGTTTTCATATTAATTAATCTTAGCATAACGATGTAAACAAAAACACCAAACTCCAATAGTCTGGTGTTTTTGTTAATTAAATGATTATTTAATTACATTCCACCACTCACTTTACAAGTTTTACACTTGCAAGTCATCATTGCCACAATAGCAGAGGCACCAATCAATACATATACGATTGGTTCAAGAAATGGAATGCCTCCTAAAACAAGGTTTATTATATTCCAGTTGCTTCCAAGTAGATCACCGATCCCCAAAAGCCCCAAATTTAGACCTCCAACAACAAGAAGCCAAAATGAAATAGTATTCCATGTACATTTTCCTTTATACATCATAAATTCTTTATATTACTAATAATGTTTATAGTTTAATTTTATCATTTTGTTTTAAATAGTGATATAATCTCTGTTGATAACTTTAAATTAGTAGCTTAACTTCCAAAAAATAACATGAAAGAATTTGATTTTGTAGCTATAGGAGATATAACAACCGATGCATTTATACGGCTTAAAGATGCTACTGTTAATTGTAATATAGACAAAGAAAATTGTCAGATATGCATGAGCTTTGGTGACAAACTTCCTTATGAAAAAGTAATTGTTGTTCCTGCTGTTGGTAATAGCCCAAACGCATCCGTATCTGCAACGAGGCTTGGACTAAAAAGCGCTCTTGCCACAAACTTAGGAGATGATTTATACGGAAAAGAAGATATAGAAACATTAGAAAAAAATAACATCGATACAAGTTTTGTAAAAATACACAGTGGTAAAAAAAGTAATTATCATTTCGTATTATGGTTTGAAGACGAACGAACAATTTTAATAAAACATGAGGAATATCCATATGAAATGCCAAATATGGGATCACCAAAATGGATTTATTTAAGTTCCCTTGGTGAAAATTCGATTCCATTTCATCATGAAATAGCAAAGTATGTTTCTGATAGACCAGGCACAAAACTTGTTTTTCAACCTGGTACTTTCCAAATTAAACTTGGATATGATGAATTGTCTGACATATACAAAAACACAGAATTATTTTTCTGTAATGTAGAAGAAGCAAAAAAAATACTTAAAACCAAAGAAGATGATGTAAAAAAACTCCTAGAAGGTATGCGCAACCTTGGTCCTAAAATAATAGTTATTACCGATGGACCTGAGGGAGCATATACTTACGACGGAGAAGAGATGTGGCATATGCCTATTTATCCAGACCCAGCACCACCTGTTGATAGAACAGGCGCAGGAGACTCGTTTTCGTCTACATTCACAAGCGCACTCGCTCTTGGTAAAACAATACCTGAGGCACTAACATGGGGTCCTATAAACTCAATGTCAGTTGTTCAATATGTAGGAGCGCAAGAAGGACTTTTGACACGAGAAAAACTTGAAGAATTTTTAGCAAATGCACCAGAGGATTACAAACCAAAGAAAATTAACTAACATTGAGTAGATAGATAATATAAAAATAAACACCCACTTTAAATATAGTGGGTGTTTTAATTTAAACAAAAGATATTAAGTAATTTATTCATTCGTTTTCTTTAGTAAAGCGTCCAATCATCTTCTGCGAAAGCTTGCGCTCACGTTCAAAATTCCTGCAATCAACAGCATTAATGGAAATATAGATTTGCAACCTACCACCTTTTTCTATTTTTGATACAAATACATCTCCAGATATATTTGTATTTAGAAAAGCTGCGACAACCGAAGGAACATCTGACCTAGCTGAATAAGCTACATATTTTACTCGCATCTCTACTCCTAAATATAATTATTATCTTCCAAGATAATACAACACAATATAAAATATATCAAGTACAAAGCTTGACAAATAAATGTAATAATGTTAATGTACAATAAGTTCTGTAATATATTATTTTATTTTAAAAGGAGACTTCTTGTGAAAACGAGGAAATTTGTAAGTGCGGACACGGATTTTAATATAGAAACAATAGAAATACTTGAGTCTGAGGTGAATAGCTCTAGCGCAATGATAGGGCAAGAAGAATATGCCAGAATCAAAGAGGAGTTTGAGGAAATTCTAGATGAACTCCTAAAACTAATATCCTCGGTTGATTCCAACGAAAGTTCAGATGATGCGATTTTGTTTATTCGAAAAAACGGCACTTGGTTGTATAATCTGGCAACATTCGGATTTACATTGAAAATAAACAGCACTAGTACAATCACAATGATAGAGCAAAAAGAGCACGGCAAAAATAAAGAAGAGTTTAGGGAAATCTTAAATGAACTTTATGAACTAGTACTCTCAGTTGATCCAAACAAAAGTTCGGACGAGGCAATTTTATTTATTCGAAAAAATGGCGTTCTATTTTACGACCTAGCAAAACTCGGATTTACGATTGATTGTTCACAATACGTGAAATAGCTTTCATGACACCATCTATTTAAATATAGGTGGTGTTTTTAATATAAATTTTTATATATAGGTTACTTTACTGCAAATAATATCGCCTTTTTTATTGAAACAACACCAAGTCCATAGTGTTTAATAAGCTCGTCCGGATTACCTGATTGACCAAATGTATCATTGATACCAACAAACTTAATTTGTATTGGATTGTTTTCTGATAAAAATTCAGCGACAGCACTACCCATTCCTCCTGCAACTTGATGTTCCTCTACTGTAATAATAGAATCATGTTTTTTAGCAAAATCAAGTATACCTTTTTCATCAAGTGGTTTTATTGTAGATAGATTTAATACAGATACGGCAATACCTTCCTCTTCCAACTCATACGCTGCTACAAGAGTATTGTGAAGTACGCCACCACAAGATATTATTCCAATCTTTTTTGAATTTGCATCTTTTGTTTTTGATTTTATTGATGTTTTAGCTTCAAAAAGAACCTGCGACTTCCCTATCTCAAACGGAGAATCTTTTGTTGTTATTACTGGAGTTTTCTCTCGTGCTAAACGAATATAAGTAGGTTCATTTGTTTTTGCTATTGCAATCGTTGCTTTTTTTGCTTCAATACTATCGCACGGCACAATTACAGTCATATTTGGTATTACACGAGTAATTGCAATATCTTCAAGCGCTTGATGAGTACCTCCGTCAGGACCAACTGACACACCAGCGTGAGAACCAACTATTTTAACAGGTCTATCGTTATAGCAGATTGTTGTTCTTATTTGTTCCCAGTTTCGACCTGGAGAAAACATTGAGTAAGAAGTAACGAATGGAATTTTCCCCATTGCTGCCATTCCTGATGCTACTGTTGCAAGATTTTGTTCTGCAACACCAATTTCAACAAATCTATCAGGGAATTTATCTGCAAATAATTTTGTTCTAGTAGATTCTGTAAGATCTGCACAAAGCGCGACAACATTTTTATCTTTCTCTCCCGCTTCAAATAATCCTTCACCATAGCCATTGCGAATAGGAACCATCTCAACATCATCGGCAAATATATTAGGGTTTAATTTTTGTGTTTTTTTTATCATATTTTTTTCTCAAAACGATTCTTATCACGACCGTAGCATTTGTCCATTGTATTTTTAAATGCTTCATCTAAATCAACATTTTTTGAATTTGCTAAACACACAACCGTAAATATTATATCAGCCATCTCATCAGACATATCACGAATATTTTCACTATCTTTTTTCTTTTTTGGGCCATAAAGATGATTGATTTCTCTTGCAAGCTCACCAACCTCTTCCGTAAGACGAGCCAAAATCTCATGTGGCTCCCAATATCCAATTTTATATTGATCTACCCAATCATTAACTTGTTTTTGTGTTTCCTTTAACGACATGTTTAAAATTATAACCTACATACCAAACAATTTCGAGTGACTTCCTAGATTAATAAGGGACAAAACTAATTCCTCATCAATAATTCTATATATCAACAATAAATCTGGAGCAACATGACATTCTCTAAAATCTTTCATACCACCACTAAGTTTATGGTCTTTGTATTTTTCTGGCAACTTTTTACCATTCGCGATAATATCAATAATCTGTTCAAGTTTAACTCTATCAAACTTACCAGACATGACCATATTCCTAAATACTTTCTTGTACTGCTTTGACTCTTTAATAAGATACTTCATCTTAATTTTTCAAAATATCATCATGCATTTCTTTTGCTGTATGATAACTCTTCACTTTTTTCAAAGTTTCTTTTGATTCACGAACCATATCTGCTTCTTGTTTAAGTGTGAATCCGTTAGCAGTTCTTATATCAAATGGTATTGACTGCGTAATAACCACACTACGTAAAAAAAGCTTCACAGCAGATGACATATCTAAACCTAAACAATCAAGCGTTTTTTGCGCCTGTTTTTTTGTTTTTGAATCAATGCGTACTTGTATATTTGACCGTGACTTTGTTGTTGTATTATTCATATTTTATAGTATATATACTGTAGTGTAGATGTCAATACATCGTCAATACATTTACAAACTACACAACGCTCACTAATTCTAAAAACTTCTACTCGTGTTCTGATTTAATCTTACCACCTAAAGTTCGAAGTTCTTTGAGTGCCATATTTGCTTCTTCTTTATTTGGTGATTTCCCATGCCATGTATAATCTTTTTCAAACTCTTCAACACCTTTACCTGGGATTGTATGCGCAATTATTACAGATGGCTTATTAAAAGCTGATTTAGCCTGCCCTATCGCATCGTTCAAGGCTTCAAAGTTATGACCATCAACTTCCTGTACATGCCAATTAAAACTTTCAAACTTTTCATGAAGTGGCTCGAGGGGCATTATGTCCCAAGTATATCCGTCAATTTGTATATTATTTCTATCAACAATCATTATCAAATTTTGTAATCTCTCTTTCCCAGCCAACATTATTCCCTCCCAGCTATTACCTGCATTAAGTTCTCCATCACTTGCAAGACAATAAAAATACTTATTAGATGCACTTCCTCTATCTATTCTCTCGGCAATAGCCATACCAACTGCTTGTGATGTTCCTGAACCCAAAGGACCAGAGCTCGTCTCAAGCATTGGTAAAAATTCTCTGTGTGGATGACCCTGAAGTCTCGATCCAAACTTACGTAATGTATCAAGTTCTTCAACTTTAAAATATCCACTATGTGCCATTGAAGCATACAAAACTGGACAGATATGCCCATTTGATAAAACAAGTCTATCTCTTTCACTCCAGTCAGGCTGACTAGGTCTATGTCTTAATACATGAAAATACAAAAGTGTAAAAACATCTGCCATACCTAAAGACCCTGCTGTATGTCCTGACTCAGCACTAAGCAACATCTCTATTATGGATTGACGAATATCGTTTGCTTTTAATTCTAATTCTTTTATTTTTTTATCACTTAAATGTTTCATCTTAAAATCTAAAAAGGTTAATTTTAATCATGAGTTAATTTTTGTAATTCTATGTCTTCAAATCTTTCTATCGCATCTATAATACTTCCACTTTCAAATATCGCAGAACCTGATACAAGTCTGTCTGCTCCTGCAGATAAAAGATGTGCAGCATTTTTGGTACTCACTCCACCATCAATACTAATTATAATATCAGTGTGCCTTTGACGCAATGCTGAAATCTTTTTTATTACTTCGGAATCAAAATCTTGCCCTTGAAAACCAATTTTCCTGATGCCCATAAATTGTACGAAATCTACTTTTTCTACATATTCTTCTAGTGCCTCATTTGGTGTATCAATATTTATTGCAATACCTATTTCTACATCTAACTCTCTAGCTTTACTGATTATCTCATGCATTTCATTTGTACTTTCTATATGCACCACCAAACGGTTGAACCCTGCGAATATAAAATCCTCTATCTTATCTTCAGGCTTATCTATCATTAAATCTACTTCAAAACAGAAGTCTTGCCAGAAAGGCAGTCCTACTTCACTTGTTTTTATTTTTTCAAAATGCTCTTCATCATGTTTATTATATGGCCAACTCCTGTCTGGCACGAACTTACCATCAGTAATATCGATTTGAACTACATTAGAAATACCCCGAACAAGTGAAAGTTTTTCTTCCAAATCTTCTAAACTTTGTGGAATTATTGCTGGTATTATTTCCATACTTGACATTTTAAACTAATTAAATATATAATAAAGATACAAATGGCTTTATGCCCCGCCCTATTTTTGTAGGGAGATAAACAAAGAAAATCTCATAGCGAAACCGCTTTGAGATTTTCTTTTACAATCTCAAGAACTTCATCAGAAACGACACCTAACTTGTTCACTAAACGCTTCTGATCACAAAGTTTTATTTGCGAAAGAATTACAGAAGCTTCTTTATTATCTACATTTCCTATTGATAAATAGTACTTATTATTCTTACTTGAGGTCGTAAGCGGAATACTTAAGAATACATCCTTATTAAATTTTTTTACGATAAGTACTGGTCTTTCAAAATACTCACCTTTCCCGTTTTGTTCAAACCCGATATTTTTTCCACATCTTATATAAAAAATATCTCCTTCTTTAAAAAATCGTACCACTTCAGAAATAGCTACTCTTTTTTTAAGAATATTCCACTCATCAAACTCATCTTGTTTATCTATTTTATCTATCCTCCTTTTGTGTCTTTCTGCATTTGAGAATGGGGTTTCTAGCCAAATCTTTACTGCTTCTTTTGCCTCTTCTTCGCTTAAAAATCTAGCACCCAAACTTAAAACATTGGCATCATTATGTTCTCGCGAAAGCTTTACTGCATTTATATTACTCCCATAGTATACATCTGACCTGATGCCAGAAAATCTGTTTGCAACAATTGCTTCACCTTGACCAGACCCACCAAGAACAATGCCCCTCGATTGAGAATTACTGGCAACAGCTTTCGCTACAGGAATAATAAAATCTGGATAATCATCATCTTTATTGAACTCATATGCCCCCATATCTTCTATTTCATAACCAAGTTCTTTTATGAACGGAACAAGTTTCTGTTTTAATTCAAATCCAGCATGATCTGTGCCGATATAAATCTTCATATTCTAATTATTTTAGATTAGCTCCACTTTTAATAACATGGTCTACCAAAGCATATGTATACCCCATCTCATTATCATACCATGACAAAACTTTTACCAAATTACCTCCTACAACTTTTGTAAAATTTAAATCTGCGATTGAAGCATAAGGGCTTCCAATTATATCTGTTGAAACTATCTGTTCTTCATTTACAGAAAAAACTTTGCTCCACCTTTCTTCTTTACTGGCTTTTTTTAATATCTCATTCACCTCGTCAACTGTTGTGTCTCTCTTTGCCACAAATGTAATATCTACTATTGAGCCAACCACCACAGGAACACGCAAAGCTATACCATCAAAATTTCCTTCAAGCGAAGTGATAGCTTTTGTTGTTGCAGTTGCAGCTCCTGTAGTTGATGGAATAATGTTTTGCGCTCCAGCACGTCCCCTTCTAAAATCTTTTTTATTTGGAGAGTCTACAAGACCTTGTGTGGCAGTATAGCCATGCACAGTATTTAACATTGCTTTTTCAATACCCAATTCTTCGTCCAATATTGCAAGTATTGGGCTACCTGCATTTGTCGTACAAGATGCGTTTGACGAAATATCACACACCTTAAGTTTATCTTCATTAACACCCATTAAAACTGTTGCACCAACAACTCCAGCGTCTGATGGGTTATCTTTTACAGGTGCACTAACAACAACCCTTTTTGCTCCAGCGTTTAGGTGTGCTTTGGATTTTTCATAACTTGAGAACACTCCTGTAGATTCTACAACGACATCAATATTCATTTCCTTCCATGGCAATTTACTTGGATCTCTTTCACTCAAAAAAGTTATTTTATTCCCGTTAATCTCTATTGATGGATTTTCATCTTTATTTACCTTAATATCAAATTTTGATATTCCATAAGCACTGTCATATTTTAATAGATATGCAATATTGTCTATATCACCTAAATCATTTATTGCTACAATCTCTATCTCAGGTCTGTCTTTTGATACCTTTAGAAATGCACGGCCAATACGACCTAACCCATTTATTGCTACTCTTGTTTTTTCCATAATTATCTTGCTTTCAGTTTTTAAACTGCCTTAGCTTAATTAATTTATATAGTTGTATAATTATATCAAGAATATCAAAAGAATGTTAAGCCAACAATTGACTTAACATTTTAAAGCAACGAGGCTAGACCAGTAATTCCTCGAACAGCTTTTTTAAAACACTCGGGTTTGCAGAACCTTTTGTTTCTTTCATACCTTGTCCTATTAAAAATTGCAATGCTTGTTCTTTCCCTGATTTATATTCTTCAACAGCATTTTTATTGTCCTCAATAATTTTATCTATAATAATCTTCAATTCCCCTTCATCACTTTTTTGGAAAAGTCCCTTCTCTTCTGCAATACTTTTTGGTGTATCACCTACCGCGACCATTACTTTTAATATATCTTTTGCCCCTCGTGATGATATTTTTCCGTCTCCTGCCATTACTACAAGCTCTGCAAAATTTCCTGCAGTTGGAAGTTGGAATTCCGAATTGGTAGATAGAATACCTATTAAATCTGATGTTATATAATTTGACGCAAGTTTAACAAATTCATTTTTATTATTTAATTTTGAAACGACACCTTCAAAAAAGTCTCCTATATTACTATCAACTATATAACTTTCAATATCCTCATCTTTAATACCGAAATCTTTTTTGTATCGCGCTCGTTTTTCCCAAGGCAATTCAGGAAGTTCAATATTTTGAAATTCTTCTATTTCACTTATTTTGAGTTTTGGTAAATCAGGATCTGGGAAATATCTATAATCTTCAGACGTTTCTTTTATCCTCTGTGAAAATGTAATTCCCTTTGCTTCGTCCCAACCACGAGTTTCTTGTATTATTTCTTCTCCTTTTCCAATAGCTTTTATTTGTCTTTTGATTTCATACTCAATCGCTTTTTCTGCAATTTTAAATGAATTTAAATTCTTTACCTCTACTTTTGTGCCAAATTCATCTGTATCGCTAACAGAAATATTTGCCTCAACACGCATTTCTCCTTTTTCCATATTTGCATCTGACACACCGAGGTATCGTAAAAGAAGTTGCAATTCACGCGCAAAATCTCCAGCCTGCTTTGCATTTTCAATAACAGGTTCAGTAACAAGCTCCATTAATGGCACTCCAGCCCTGTTAAAATCAACTAAGCTATACTCGCCTTTGTCATGTTTAGAAGTAGCTGTGTCTTCTTCTAGATGAACACGAGTAATATCTACATCATTTAATTTACCTCCAGACACAAGAGGATATTTATATTGGCTAATCTGGTATCCCTTTGGTATGTCAGGATAAAAATAGTTTTTACGATCAAATTCTGTAAAATCTGCAATTTCTCCATTAAGTGCTTTACCAACACGAATTACACTTAGCACTGCCTTTTTATTTATAACAGGAAGTGCACCAGGGTGCGCCATACAAACCTCACACACATTTACGTTTGGGTGTACTTCATCTGGATCATTTTTAGAATTACAAAACATTTTTGTTTCTGTTTTTAATTCTGCATGAATTTCTAATCCTATTGTTGGTTTATATTTTGTATCAGACATTTTATTTTTTAAATATTTTTTCTAATTCTATACACTCATCTCCATTTATTCTAAATCCTGATGCATGTTTGTGTCCACCACCTCCATATAACTCTGCGATTCTAGATACATCAGAACCACCTTCAATTGATCTTAAACTTACATTTATATAATCTCCACGATGAGTCCACGTTCCACCAAAAGTCCCTGATGTCTCAGATAATATGTGTCCAATTTCATTTGGGTATACAGCAGAATTTACAATAAGTCCTTTCTGTCCACCAATTTCCACCTCAACTGCATATTTAATCATCTTATCAACAGTTTTATTTTTCTTTTTAATAAGCAACTTTCCATCTTCTATAAATCTCTGAAGTGTCTCATCATTATTAAAAATCTTTTCTATTTTATCCCAATTTTCAAATTCGAAATCTTCTAAACTAAGTGTTTCAATAATTTCGCTAGTGTTAGGAAGCTCAAAAATCCATATATCATAATTCCTAATATACTCGATGAATTTTGGTAATTTATCTTCTGGGTTAAAGTATTTCCATGTTAGAGATGCTCCAGATTCGTCATTATCAAATACATGTTCATCTGCGAGATTAAGTAATTCTTTTGTACTTATGTGATGATCAATTGCGATTAATTTATCTGACGTTTTAAGTATCTTTTTAACTGTTTCTTCAGGATAACTGAAAAAATCTAGCATATAAACAATCTTTCCTTTTTCAAATACAATTTCTGGTGGCTCTTCGCCATGCTTTGCTGGTATATATAAGGCACTGTCGCCAAACTTCCTCCAAGCCACCCACGCAGAAGTAAAGCCATCTAAACAGTTGGCATGATATATAACTATTATATTTTGTGTGTCTTCCATACAGGTAGCATTGTATCACTTGATACTCTGAGTACCAAATAATGATATTGTGGCCTAATAATAAAATTGAGCTGCGTATATTGATACCACGAAGACAGTACCTACTGTTATTAATAAAAATTCTTTCATCTATTTTAAAATAAATATCAGATAATTATATTGCGTAAACAACAAATAAGCAAACAAAAAGCACCATGACAAATTTATGGTGCTTTTTGTTTTATGTCTTCTAATTACCTTCTGTTTCTTTGTCTTTCTGTCCTTCACTATTTTCACTCGCTTCTGATTTATTCTTATTATTCTCCCTTTCTGACTCTACCTTATTCTTTTCATTTTCTCTTTCTTTTTCTATTCTGTCTTTTTCATTTTCCTTCTCATTTTCTATACGATCCTTTTCGTTTTCCCTCTCTTTTTCTATTCTGTCTTTTTCATTCTCTCTCTCATTTTCTTTTTGTTCTCTATCTTCTTTTATCTCATCTTCTTTTTCTTTTTTCTTAAAATCTTTGAAATCAACTTCTCCGTCTCTGTTCAAATCAATATTTCTTACTTCAAATAACTGCCACTTGTCTATAACCAGTTCTGCTCTGTGTGCAATCTTTCTTGCTTCTTTGAATACCTTATATGCTTCTTTGTATTTTTTGTTACTTATCTTTGCTTCACCGTCTGCTATAAGCAATTTTGCTTTACCAAGCCTATTAAGTGCTTCATCTGTTGCTGATTTATTAACATCTTGTTTAATTTCGTTAATATAACTTTCGGTCTCTGATATTTGTTCTTTTAAATCTTGTAGTTTTTCTTGTACTACTTCTTCAAATCCACCATCATTACTCTCGGCAATTTTTTCTTCATTATCTTCCCTGTTTTGCGCTATATCTTCTGTTACATTTCCAATATGCTCAAGAACTCTCTCGTCCGTATCTCCTGGATTTATATTTTTATCAGAAATTTCTCTTAGTAGGTCTTCCTGACTATTAAGAATATCTTCGAATTTTTTGCTTATTCTCAATGCTTTTTCTGTATCACCAGACTTTTCAAGATCTGCTAGTATTTTATTTACTTTTGCAGTATGAGCATCAAATTGCCCTTCTAGCTTCACTACAATTGCGTCTGTCTCGCTATTTATTTTCCCTTTCTTAATAATCTTCTGAACCTCTTTTATTCTTCTTTCTGCTTTTTTTGCTTCCCAATTAGCTTTTGCTTCGTCGGATACTTTAAATTTGTCTACAATTTTTTCATTCACACTTACTTTTACTGGGTAAAGTGTATCACCTGGTACTGCTTGTTCAGCGGCAAACGAAGTTGCTCCACTACCAAGTAGTATTAACCCTATTATTAATGCTGTCATAGGTCTTTTAAATATAATTAATGTACTTTTAATATAATTTGATTTTACGTATTTCGTACTATCAACGCTGTCTGAATAAGGTATAGAATTTCTATCAACAAAACGCACCAGTTCTTTTTTAATAAAACTTTTTTCATCGGCCTTAAGAGAAACCTTCTTTATTCTCTCGAAAAATTGTTTTAGTTTTTCATTCATACTTTGATACTTTCGCTTAATTTCCTTATACATCTCTTAAGACGTACAGATAACGTATTTTCTGACACATTCAAAATATCTGCAATATCTTTTACTTTCATATCTTCAACAAACCTCATAATCAAAGAACTCTTACAATTATCGCCAAGTTTTGATATTAATTCAAGTATGTATTGCACTTCTGAATCTATTTCTGTGGTATCTTTAACTGGAACATCAAAACCCTCTTCATATATTTTTTCTAGTGATAAATCTTCTTTTCTTTTTCTGTATAAATCGATTACTAGGTTGCTTGCAACTCTGTATAAAAAAGGCTTCATGTCTTTAATTTCTTTACCAGATATCATATATTTCCATGTTTTTGTGAAAGTATCTTGTGTAATATCTTTAGCAATTTCCCTATCGCTCACTTTAAATAAACAGAAACGAAAAATCGCATCTCCAAATTCATCATACGCACTCAAGAAATCTTCTTTATTTTTCATACTGCAAATATATTATACTGCGATGCAATGACACATGCAAAAAAACACTGAGTACTTGTGGTACTCAGTGGTGTTTTTTTGACTATATTAAATAAATTTATATCCTTCAGGAACATTTAAGCTTTCTGTATCTTTACCATTCCAGTTTATTTTTCCATAAACAACAAGATTTGTAATATAAGACTGCCATGCATGTTCAATTTTATTCACCCTATCTGCAATAGATTCCGGTGTATCATCTTCTCTTACTAATACAGGATAATGAAAAAAAACAGGTCCTTCATCATATTTTTCTGTTACAAAGTGCATAGATACAGCAGTTTCTTTCACATTTCCTTTTTTATATTCCTCAATAACTTTCTCATGAACATAATGTCCATACATTCCAGCTCCTCCAAACTTTGGGAGCGCTCCTGGGTGAATATTTATCGTTTTTTTAGAATCTAAACCAACAACAAGTTTAAGCCACCCTGAGAGACATATTAGATCAGGATTATATTTATCTACAATCTTTCTATATTCTTCTGACGTATAAGGACCTAGAAAATGAACAAACTCCACACCAAGCTTATCTGCTTTTTGCCTAACTCCTCCATATTCATGATTTGAAACTACTGCGATAATTTCAGCGTCCAAAACTCCTGTTTTAGAATTCTCCACAAGTTCAACAAATCCAGAGCCACCGCCGTCTTTACCACCTGATGCAAATATAAGTATTTTTTTCTTCATGTCTATCCTCATATTTATTCTATAAATTTAAACCTTGGAACTTTTTTCCCTTTTACTTCGACATTCTCTATGAACATATCAAGAGGTCTTACCCGTATTTCAAGATTGTCACGAAGTGCTTCGTAAACAACAAGGTCTTCAAGGGTTTCAGACTGTTTTGTAATTTTAAGAACTCTATATCTTTTGCCTTTATAATGCTCGTATATGCCCTTCTTAATCTCATCCATTGATTGCTCCTATTTGTTTAATAGTTATCTGGTACTGCTGTCTTTATTTTCTATTGAAACATTACCATATTTTATAAAATATTACACCTCGTGGTATTTTTTCTTTTATTTCTTGGTATTCTTCAACTCTCCTAACACATAAGGTTTTGGTATTTGCATGATAACAAGCCTAAGCTTACCCCATGTATTATAAAACAGCCTCATGCAAAGCATAAGACTGTTATTTAAATTACATCTTATATTAGTTTAAATCTTGGAATCTTTTTCCCATCGATATTAATCTCTCCATTAAACATGTTAATAGGTCTTATATATTTAAGCGAAGCATCTTCATTGTCTCTGTAGACCACTGCTTTTTCACCTTCAAATGGTCCAACATCCTTAAGTATTGCAATAAAAAGAACTATATACTTTTTTCTATTTTTATAATGTCTGTATACACCACCTATTTCTACATCACTCACGAGCTTATTCTCCTGATATTAATATTCTACATAACATACTACATCTTTGCATAAAAAAGTCAACGAGATAACCTATTCAACCGTAACAGATTTAGCTAAGTTTCTAGGCTTATCTACGTTGCAATCATTTTTTAACGCAAAATAATATGCGAAAAGTTGAAGTGGAATTATTGAAAGTATTGGTGAGAGCATCTCTAGGGTTTTTGGTATATACATCACATCATCTGCCAAACTTTTAATCCCACTATCGCCCTCTGTTGCAATAGCCAACACCTTACCTTTACGAGCTTTTATTTCTTCCATATTGGAAATTACTTTTTTGTAAACACTGTCATCAAGTGAAATAGCCACCGTAGGAAAATTTTCATCAATCATAGCAAGTGGTCCGTGCTTCATTTCTCCAGCACCATACCCTTCAGCATGAACATAGGAAACCTCTTTCAGTTTAAGCGCGCCCTCAAACGCAATTGGATAATTATATTTCCTACCGATATAGAGCAAATTTTTATATTTAGAATATTTTTCAGCTAATTTTCTTATTTCTTCTTTATTATTTAAAATACTATCAATCTTTTTTGGCAACTCTAATAATTCTTCTCCAATTCTTTTTCCCATAGTCAATGACATCTGTCTTTGTCGTCCTAAAAATATAGTGACGAGGGCTAGTGCTGTGATCTGTGATATAAATGCTTTTGTTGATGCAACGCCTATCTCCGGTCCGGCATGATTATAAATACCTGCATCTGTTTCTCGCGCTATGGTAGAACCTACAGTATTTACAATCCCAAGCGTTAAAGCACCTTTTCTTTTTGCTTCTCTTATCGCTTCAAGAGTATCTGCTGTTTCTCCAGACTGAGATATAGCAAGGACAACTGTATTTTTATCTATAATTGGTTTTCTATATCTAAATTCTGACCCTATTTCCACCTCTACTTGAATTTCCGCATACTCTTCAAGCATATATTCTCCAATCAAGCCAGCATAATATGCTGACCCACATCCGACTATAATAATTCTATTAATATCGCGCAATTTATCTGCAACAATTTCAAGCCCACCTAATTTTGCTAAACCCTCTTCTGTCATCAATCTCCCTCTAAGAGTATCATTTACTGTATTTGGACAGTTTATTATCTCTTTTAACATAAAATGTTCATGTCCGTCCTTTTGTATTTGTTCAACCTCCCAATCTATAACTTCAATATCTCTGTTTATAATATTATTATCAAGTGTGTATATATCATATGAATCAGGTGTCACGATAGCAATATCGCCATCATGCAAATAAACTATGTTCTTTGTATGTCTAATTATTGGAGAAGGGTCAGATGCAACAAAATTTTCGCCATCACCTATACCAAGCACAACGGGAGCTCCCATACGTGCAACTATAATTTTATTAGGTTCATTTACATACGAAGCTATAATTCCAAATGTTCCGTTTAATACACTCAACGATTTTGAAACAGCATTTTCAAAATCTTTTTCTGTTTTCAAATTATCTTCAATCAAGTGAGAAATTACCTCACTATCTGTTTCAGATATAAATTTATGTCCTAAAGAGATAAGTTTTTCTTTTATTTCTTTGTAGTTTTCTATAATACCGTTATGAACAATGAAAACTTTTTCAGTGCAATCAGTGTGAGGATGAGCATTATTTTTTGTTGGCTGACCATGCGTTGCCCATCTTAGATGAGAAATACCTGTTGTACCCTGAAAATTTGAACCAATTTTTTCTTTCAAATTTTCAATACCACCTGTAGATTTTATATTTCCTACACCATGCACAAATATACCAGAAGAATCGTACCCTCTGTATTCAAGAGCTTTTAATCCATCTATAAGAATCTTAGACGCATTTTTGTTCCCTGTGTAAGCAAATATTCCACACATAATATTTTAATAAATTTATAATTACACTCCGTGGTATTTTTTATACTTTCTTATTTTATGTTATTCCAATCATCAAAAGATATTTCAGACTGTCTTAAAATCTCAGCGAGTAAAAATTTTGAAATATCTTTTTTATGTGGATTTGGAATACGCACTTTTAATGCTCTTTTTACCATAAACAAATGACGGCCACCAGAATAAGGACCGTCAAAACCTAATTTACGAAATCTTTTAATAAGATTCTTCAATGAAATTGATTTAAGCATATTCAGTGACAGAGCGTTTATCAAATTGAATTTTAAATCCTGGTACTCGTTCCCCATCACGTATTTTTAATAACATCCAGTCCTCAAGTACTTCTCTCAACTCATTTCTACAACCCTCTAGTGTTTCAGAGGATGCCCACACGCCTTTCAATACTGCTATTTCTCCAAAATACACACCATCGTCAAGAATCTTATATTTAGCTTTCTTCAATTGTTTTTCAAGATATTGGCTTATCATATTTGAATAATAGCAAGTCTGGAGTTTTATTTCAATTTACCCCCACAATTAAAAGACGCTTGATTGGCCTCACTCGTGGTATATACACAAATTCCGTCTTGGTGTGCAAGAACAAACTCTATAATACCAACATCAAACATCATCTTGGTGCAAATAGTACAATACATTTTAGTTGCTCCTCCCATTAATCTTCGTTCACCACTTGGATAAAAGCGAGCAAAATAAAGTCGCGCTCCTTTTATTTTCTTTGGATCGTTATATAGAGCATTCATAATTGCTCGTTGCTCAGCATGAACACAGCATGTTTTATCAGTAACTTTCTGGTCATAAGTACTCTTTTTTATATGACACCGACGCTCTGCTTCATCATTACCTGGAGGAGAATTGAAGCCTTTTCCAATAATCTTTCCGGCTTTAATAATTACAGCCCCACACTTCGCACGCTCACATGTTGCTTCCTTTGCGATATCAACAGCTTTGTCTATCCAACCCATCGCTTCTTTTTCTTTTTGCCCCGTTAAATATTCCATATTACGCTCCGTGGCATTTTTTGTATTTTTTACCTGAGCCACATGGGCATGGGTCGTTTCTGCCGACCTTCTGTTTATCGTTAATTAATGTAGATGAAGATTTATCTCCATTAACTTCACCTGTGGAAGTCAAACTTTTAGCGGGGGTATCAGTTTTATTTTCATTTAATTTTTGTTGCTCTTGCGAAAATGCCCCCTGTCCTACATTTGGCAATAAATTGTTTATCTGATATTTCAAAGAATCCTGCATATCACGAAACATTCTTAATCCTTCTTTTTTGTATTCTACAAGAGGGTCTCTCTGCCCATATGCGCGTAAATTAACAGACGAACGCATATAATCCATTGCTTCCAAGTGCTCCATCCAAAGCATGTCCATTGTTTGTAGTGAAATTTTGCGGGCAATTTCCCAAAATTCATCTTCTCCCATTGTAGATATTTTTTCTTCCATAATTGTAGAAAATTCATCATACTCATTTGATATTTCATCAAAAAAACCTTTCAGGTAATCTCTATCGCCAAATAAGAACTTTTTTCTTTGTTCATATACAATCCCACGCTGATGATTCATAACATCATCATATTCAAGAACTTGTTTTCTTGCATCAAAGTTAAACCCTTCAATTTTTGTTTGAGCATTTTCAAGAGATTTGGTTATCATTCCATTTTCAATTGGTTGATCTTCTGGTATACCAAAGCGACCCATCATTTTTTTGATAGCATCAGATGCAAATACACGCATAAGAGTATCTTCAAGAGATACAAAAAACTGGGTCTCTCCTGGATCACCTTGTCTTCCTGCGCGACCTCTAAGCTGATTGTCTGTACGTCTTGCTTCATGACGCTCTGTTCCAAGAACAAAAAGTCCTCCTAACTCTTTAACTTTTTCGTAATTTTCTTTTACCTCTGGAATACCGCCAAGTTTTATATCAACTCCACGACCTGCCATGTTTGTTGCTACAACAACGCTACCCCTCTCACCACCTTGTGCGATTACCTCCCCTTCGTTTTCATGATTTTTAGCATTCAAAACTTTATGTTGAACTCCTTCTTTCTGTAAATATGCTGACAACAACTCATTCTTTTCAATAGATACTGTACCTATTAAAACTGGTTGCCCTTTTTCTTGTAATTCTTTTACTTTTTTTGCTATTGCCTTAAACTTCCCTTCCTCTGTTTGATAAATAAGGTCATTTCTATCTAAACGAGCAATTGGTTGGTTTGTTGGAATAATATTCACACCAAGACCATATACCTTGTAAAATTCTTCACTAGATGTCTCAGCTGTTCCTGTCATACCTGAAAGCTTTTTGTATAGTCTGAAATAATTTTGAAATGTAATAGACGCGACTGTTCTTGATTCTTTTTGTACACTTACTCCTTCTTTTGCTTCTATCGCTTGATGAAGTCCTTCTGACCAACGACGTCCTGGTTGCATACGTCCAGTAAATTCATCGACAATGACTACTTGTCCATCTTTTACCACATAGTCCTTGTCACGTTCAAATAAAGCGCGAGCGCGAACAGATGTTTCTAAGTGATGCACATATTTTATTCCTTTATCTGTATAAATATTCTCAATTCCTAAAATATCTTCTGCTTTTGTAATACCTGCATCTGTTAGAGTAATGGCTTTTAATTTTTCATCTACTACATAGTCTTCTTCTTTTTTAAGCTTTGATGAAATCTGAGCAAATTGCTGGTACAAATCTTCCGACTCCTGCGCAGGAGCAGATATTATAAGAGGGGTACGAGATTCATCTATTAGTATAGAGTCAATTTCATCTATTATGGTGTAATTGTATTCTCTTTGAGCCAAATCCTCTTTTGAATATGCAATATTGTCGCGTAAATAATCAAATCCAAACTCATTGTTTGTCCCATATGTTATATCTGCATCATACGCTTGTTTTTTTGTACATTCACGTAAGAATTCATGAACGACTTTAAACGAACCGAGTTCGTCCCTTTCTTCATCTAATTCTTTGTGTTCTGGGTCATACATATACGAAGCATCTGTATTTAAAACAGATGATGTAACTCCAAGTGCTGTGTATATTTGTCCCATCCAAACGCTATCTCGTCTTGCAAGGTAATCATTCACCGTTACAATATGAACACCTTTTCCTGTTAAAGAATTTAAATATGCTGGTAGTGTTGCAACAAGTGTCTTTCCTTCTCCTGTCTTCATCTCTGCAATACTTCCGTTGTGCAATATAACTCCACCAACTAATTGCACATCATAGTGTCTCTGACCAAGTGTCCTCTTTGATGCTTCTCTTACTACAGCAAATGCTTCAGGTAACAAATCATCAAGAGACTCGCCTTTTGACAGACGGTCTTTGAATTCTGATGTTTTATTTTTCAATTCTTCATCAGATAATTTAGAAATCGTATCCTCTAAAGAATTTATGCTCTCCAATAATGGTTGCATCTCACGCAACTTTTTTTTCATTTCGTCACCAAATAGTTTTTTGAAAAATTTCATATTAATGCAGATAAACCTACACATATTAAATATATAGCCTATTCAATATACATAGATAATTTTATATACTTATTAGCAAATCAATAATTTGTATTCGTATATTACCACACAAAACAAAACTCCGCATCAATACGGAGTTTTGTTTCGAAAAATAAGATATTATCTTCTTTTTCTTTTAGCTGGCTTTCTTTTTGCTACTTTCTTCTTAGCAGCTTTCTTCTTTGCCGGCTTTCTCTTTGCTACTTTCTTCTTAGCAGCTTTTCTTTTTGCTGGCTTTCTCTTTGCTACTTTCTTCTTAGCAGCTTTCTTCTTTGCCGGCTTTCTCTTTGCTACTT
>CAZTTV010000001.1:26985-37527 GCA_964616385.1 uncultured Candidatus Saccharibacteria bacterium
TTTTAGCAGGCTTTCTTTTTGCTACTTTTCTTTTAGTAGTTTTTTTAGCAGGCTTCCTCTTTGCTACTTTTCTTTTAGCTGGCTTTTTTGCAGCTTTTCTTTTTTTTGTTGCCATAATATTTATACTCATTAAAACTTTAAATTTTAATGAAAAACTAATTTAATAAATATACCGACCATAATATTTTTCTGCGTTAAACTTTTTTAACACAATAAAATTTAAAAAATAATTAAAGAACTATCTTCTAAGTTAATTATCGTACATAAAAAAAATAAATACAATAACTTTTTTTTAAAAAAGTGGATAACTTTTTTATTTTATTTTATTTTTAAAAAAATAAAATAAAAAATATTATAATTCTGTTTAATTATTTTTTAAATAAATTTTTAAATTGTTATTTTAAAAAATAAATTGATACAAATTTGTAAAATAAAAAACTTTCACAAATTTGTGAAAGCTTTTTATTTTTATAAGTTTATACACAGAGAAGGTCGGCGAGGGCGAGCTCCAAAACAAATGCCTATGTGAGTGCAATCGCCGACCATCACTATATACAAATAATAAGTTTAATTATACATCTATATATAATGTAATCAATACTAAAAAATACCAATAAAATTCACCTCATATTCTAGATTTATATTCGTTTTTTCTTTAATGTCCTTTCTTATCTTTTCTGCTAGATTGAATATATCCGCTGACATAGTGTCTCCATAGTTTACTAAAACAAGTGCACTAAGCTCATAAACTCCCGAACCATTCTCTCTGTACCCTTTCCATCCCCCTACTTTGTCTATTAGCCATGCTGCTGACACCTTACCATTCAATTCATCATATGGATAAACAACCAATTCTTTATACAAAACAGTAAGTCTTTTTATTTCTTTTTTTGAAACTACTGGATTTTTAAAAAACGAACCAGCATTTCCAATCTTTTTTATATCAGGAAGTTTTTGTTTTCTTGTATTTATAATTGCGTTTCTTATATCTTCTAACTCTGGTTTTAAAATAGATTTTTTATTAAAAAATTCTTTTATATCTTTATACTCTATATTTACATCATAATTATTATTTAGTAGATATGATACTCTCAGTATAATAAGATTTTTATTTTTAGGGTTTTTGAATATGCTTGTTCTGTATTGAAAATTACAATCTGCATTTGATATTTTATATACTTCCATAGTATCTGTATTAAAAACTTCGACCCACTCAATCACATCGCTAACTTCCACACCATAAGCTCCGATATTATGCACGGGAGATGCTCCAACTGTGCCAGGAATCAAAGAAAGATTTTCTATGCCGTATAGTTTGTTTTCTACAGATATTGACACAACGTCATCAAATTTTTCACCAGCATACGCAACAACGCGCGTATGTTCATTTATATTTTCAATAGAAAAACCTTTAAGATTCATCTTTAATGTAAAATAATCAACGCCACTATCAGAAACTAAAACATTTGAACCACCTCCTAATACTTGTATACGAACATTATTTATTTTTGCAAACGAAACAGAATCTTTTATATCTTGAATTGTATTTGCATCATAAAAATATCTTGCAGGACCACCTGTTCCAAAGGTAGTATATTTTGAAAGTATTATATTTTCTTTTGGCTTAAACATAACATCAGATTAACATTTGAATGTCACGCTTCCAAATACTCCTTAAAATATCCATAACACACAAAATCCCCCGAAGGGGATCTTATGTAGACATTCGTTTGTTTTGAAAAGCGCCTAAAAGACACTCACACAACAATATCTTAGCAGATTGACCGAGAAAAGTCAAGTGTAGCTTAGATATTATGGGTTTCTGCCCGCGTTTATTTCATTTATATAATACTCTCCTTGTTCTTTAAATTTAGGATTTAACTTAATCACCTTTTTAATCTCTGAGATAGCAACCTGTCTTTTACCAACACTTAGATACGAAGCTGCGAGAGACAAATGATATTGAGCATTATCTTGCCCTTTAGCTTTTAATTCAGCTATTCTTTTTTCCCAAATCTTTACAACAATATCACCTAGTCCTACTTTTGCATAAACATTAAGAAATCTATTGTCATCTACAATCAATGTGCCATATTCAGATAATATTAATTCTTTTCCAAGCTTTGTTCTATTTGAATATAGGGCTGTCATAGCATAAACATTTAGGGCTTCTTTATTTGTCTTCTCTAAGTTATATGCATACTCAGCATTTTTAAATGCTTTTTCCATCTCACCTTTATTCACGTATGAATTGCCAAGCTCAAAGTACATTGCCTGTTTTCCTGGCGAAAGTTCTATCGCACGCTTTAAATGTGGTATTGCTTTATCATAAGAACTTATACTGTTTAAAAATACACCTGCAAGCAACTCGTGGCGCGCATCGTTTGGTTCTTTTTTGATTTGGTTGATTAATTCTTCATTTGATAATTTTGTAAACTTAAATTTATCTTCTCTTGGTACATCTTTTATATTTAATATTTTACCAGTAATACTAACAAGCTGTTCACGTGCCTCTGGGTTTAAGAATGTATTGTACGCTAATGTCTTTTTTATAAGCCTTAGGTTCTCATTTACACCTATTTTTTGTGGAGACATTGCCCTAATTAAAGTTTTACCAGCAAGTACACCTTTTACATTTGAGAAATACATTGAAGAGGCTGATAAAATGATAGCGATAGATGCGATGATATACCATTTCATTTTATCTTTATTGGTATCTATATCTGAAGATGCACCTGTATCCTCTTCTTCTTCGTTGCTTGAAACATACCTTACGTGCACATACCCAAGGATAGAGAAAAACAAAATATAACTTGTTATATTATCAAATACAAAAAGATTATGGAAAAAATATCCTCCCAGAAGTCCAGTTAAGATACTTCTCTCTACAACAGACATACCGTTTCTCTTTACCCAGATATAATATATTGCAAAAAAGAATAAAGATAAATATGCTACGAGTCCTAGTACGCCTCCTGCTGTAAGCCAATCTAGAAATACATTGTGAGCGCGATCAAAGAATGGTTCCTGCCCATACATACTTGGATTGTAATATTTATTAAACAAAATATTAAAATTCTCTTGACCCCAACCAAGTATTGGATGTTCTTTTGCTCCCTTAAGTGCCATCTCCCATACCATGAAACGAGACTTCGTAGTTGTTTCCTTAAAAGAGATTGATGAAAAACGACTAAGTACATTTGAGTCTTTTACAAATGAAGTATTCTTTGCAAACATAAAACCTGAAACCAATATGATTACAGCAATAATCGCACCAATAGAAACTCTCTTGAGAATCTTATTTTCATTTTCAAAAATTGCAACAAGTAGCGCTGTTATAAAGACACCGCCAATCAAACCCAGTATCGCACCTCTTGTGGCTGTGTAATATAAAATAAAAATATTTAATATTGTGATAGACCCGTATACAAACCAAGCAAACATATTCCTGCTATGCCGATATAAAAGAAATGTTCCTATAAAAATATGGAAAAGTGCGTAGATTGCTAAGTATGTAGCGTTACCAAGAGTAGCATCCAAACGAGTACTTCCTTGATGTATAGCAAATCTACCTGCCAACTGTAATAACCCATAACTACCCACAATAGCACTCACACCAAGAGAGGTCTGAAAAAAACGAGTCCATAGTTTCTCACGAATCAAAACAGAAGATGCTACAAAAAAGTAAGCTAGAAAATGAAGATGGGTGATAAGACCTTCCATTCTTTCAAAATTACTCCAAAAACTACGATATGGATTTTCGCCAAAAATATCTGCTATTGCTATAACTGAAACAAACGCCACAAATGCCAACAAAATCCAAGATTTCTTTGGACGATAAGATGTCTCACGAACTGCGAGGATTGCCCACGCTACAAATATTATTTCTACTATTATTCTAAATGCGAAGTTCTTTCCCGAAACAAATGGGAAAAACAATGTACTTGATACAAAAAGTGGTATAAATAAAATTGCAAATAACCCTACATATATTGTGTACTTTAAAAAATTATTTAATGTCATATTGATTATAAGCGAAGCTTGTTATGGCATCGCTCAGACGATGTGAGAATAAATTCTCGCTCGCTCCTCGCTTGCCATAATAAGCGAAGCTTGTTATGGCATCGCTCAGACGATGTGAGAATAAATTCTCGCTCGCTCCTCGCTTGCCATAATAAATATACCATATTAACCTCGCGTAGGGCTAATGTTGATATTTCACAAAATATTTTAAAAAATAAAATACATACCTATAAAAAACACTTAAAATTTAGTAGTATATGAACATCATGGAGAGGATAAAAGTACGAATATATAATATGCTCAAGTGGAGCGAGAAATACACAAAGACAGATATGATATACCTAGCAAGAGGAGGTTTTTGGGTGACGTTGAGTAGTATAGTTTCCGCACTATCAGCCTTTGCTTTGGCTATTGCATATGCGAACCTACTACCGAAAGAATCGTATGGTACTTATAAATATATTCTTTCTTTTACAGGTATAATCGCTGCTTTTTCTCTTACGGGGATACCTATCGCATTGATACCATCTATATCTAGAGGTTTTGAAGGTTCTTTCAAGTATGCTGTACGCATATCTGCAAAATGGAGTTCTGGTATATTTGTAATATCTTTAATATCAGCAATATATTACTTTATAAATGACAACTTTATCTTGGGATCATCATTAATTATTGCAGGTGTTATGTTACCCATAATCAATGTATTTGGTATTTATGGATCATATCTTCAAGGCAAAAAAGATTTCCGAAGGTCTACAATATATACAATATTTAAAACTGCTTTTATTGCAGTAGCTATTGTCGGTACAATATTTATTACTGATAAGCCACTTTATATAATACTTTCATATTTTTTGATTACTGCTATTGTAACTTTATTTTTATTCTTCTTAACAAATAAGGTGTACAAGCAAAACGACAAAATAGATACAAAATTTGTTTCATTTGGTAAACATCTGAGTCTCTTGAACATATTTGGTCTTATTGCTGGAAACCTAGATAAAATATTGATATTCCATTTTCTTGGAGCAGCACAACTTGCTGTATATACTTTTGCAATAGCAATACCAAACCAAATAGGAGGATTCAATAAAGGCATAAAAGGGCTTGTGTTGCCAAAGATTAGTGAGGGAAATATAGATGGACTTAAAAAAAGCATACCAACAAAATCATTAAAATTACTTATGATATTTACGGTAATGTCTATACTATATATTATAACTGCGCCGTATATTTATAAAACATTTTTTCCACAATATGTAGAGTCTATAATTTATTCACAGGTATTATCAATAATATTCATATTTTCGGCGGGTATGCTTCTTTCTCAAACTTTTATAGCGCACGGTGGGAAAAAAGATATATACAAAATAAGGCTTATTACTGACATAACAAAAATTATACTTTTACTTATACTTTTACCGTTTTATGGAATATGGGGTGCAATAATTTCAATTTTCGTAAGTAAATCAGTTAGTATAATAACTATGTACATATTATTTAGAAAACTATAAATTAAACCCCTTGGTACATACACCAAGGGGTTTATAAAAAATTATCTAACTTTCATGAATTTGCGTCTCAATTTATCGCGAATAGGCAACTCTGAATCAAGCACTCTCTTTTCTCCATCACCTCTAGCAGACTCAAACATTCTTATGTCACGAACAAGATGGGAGATACCAACAGGTTCCAAACTTGCAGACTGATCAGAACCCCACATGGTTCTATCAAGTGTTATATGTCTTTCAATAACACAAGCACCTAAAACAACAGCACACAATGAAAGTGCTATACCACGCTCATGCCCACTATATCCAATTGGTATATCTGAGAACTTATCTTTCATTGTTTGTATAACTGAAAGATTTAATTCGCTATTTTCACTTGGATAAGTAGAAACAGAATGCAATAAAACAATATCATTACCACCCAACACATCAACAGAATACTCAACCTCTTCTAATGTACTCATTCCAGTTGAAAGTATTACTGGTTTTCCTTTGCTTTTTGTATGCAGGAGAAGATCTTCATCCGTCAAACATGCTGATGCTATTTTATAACAACATGGATTAAATTGACCTATAAAATCGACGCTATCCTCATCCCAGCACGAAGCTAAAAATATAATGCCCTTTTTATAACAGTAGCTCACTATACCTTCATACTCATCAAAATTGAGCTCTAGTCCCCTCTTGAGGTCACCATTTGTTTTACCAAACGGATTCTCTCGTAACCTTAAAAGTTCATCAAGAGTATAGACAACATCTATTGTTCTTTTTTGAAACTTGACTGCATTGCACCCAGAATCAACTGCAACATCAATAAGTTGTTTTGCAATATCAACTGAGCCATTATGGTTAATTCCTATTTCAGCAATAATGAAACAAGGAGCTCTTCCTCCAACAGTAATGCCATCAATGTTAACAACGTTCATAAAATATCTCCATGTATATAAATAACTAAAAATCTTGTTATTTTATATCACACATATATATAATTAACAAGCATTGACAATATCACGTTAACATAATATTATATTCACAGATAAATATAAACAAAAAGGAGTTGATTATGAATCTTTCTGGATTAACAACCATCAATATTGAACTAACAAGTAAATGCAACAAAGATTGTGGTATGTGTGGAAGACGAAAAATAGATAAAGAATTTCCTGAAATATCATTAAAATATGGTGATATGGATTTTGAACTAGTGAAGTCTATATCTAAACAACTACCGAAAAATATTGTTGTACAATTTCATAGCAATGGCGAAGGTCTCTTGTATCCAAAATTTGGAAAAGCAATACGTCTTTTTAAAAACCAGATAAAATGTCTTACCACTAACGGAGATTTGTTAATTAAAAAAGCAGATGAAATTATTGGTGGACTAGATACAATTAGTATTTCTATAATTGAAGATGATACGGAAGAAAAAAGACTGGAGCAACTTAAAATAATTAAGGAGTTTCTCAAATTAAAAGGAAACGCAAAACCTTTTACCGTATTCAGAATTTTAGGTAATGTAGACGATTCTCTTTATGAAGATTTAGATGGTCTAATAGTAAAAAGAACATTGCATTCCCCTCTTGGTAGTTTTAAATACAGAAAACCTGTAACCATACCAGAAACTGGAATATGCTGGGACTTCTTAAATCATCCATGCATAAACCGAAATGGTGATGTATCAATTTGTGTGAGATTTGACCCAAACAAACTTGGTGTAATAGGAAACATCAAAACTGATACACTGAAGAATATATGGAATGGTGACATAAGAATGAAGTATCTAGAACGTCACAGACAAGGCAGAAGGATATTAGTTCCATTATGTAGTAAATGTGAATACTGGGGTGTCCCCACATCTTCATAAATACAACGGCGTGTGATATTTAAAATCACACGCCGTTTTTAAAATAAATTAAATTTGACATATGATAAATTAATAGTTATTCTTATGCCAGATTTGTTCTACATAATTATATATTCCAAACTCATGGAGAAAACTAGTGAAAAACCTAAAAGGAATTAATGTCGTATTTATTAATATGCCATTACGTGAAGCTGCTACCCCTAATGTTCCACCACAAGGTCCAACATTACTTGCAGCTCAACTTAGAAAATATGGCTCAGAGGTAACAATCATAGATCTAAATTCGTATCGTGTAAAAGATAAAGAATCTCGTATCAAAAATCTACCAAATGGAAGACACCTCACGGAAAATGAAGTAAAAGATCTAATAAATTGCCATTTTAATAAACACGGAGAGCCAAATATTATAGCTATCTCAGGAATGATTACCACATTAAGATGGCAAACAATAGTTTCAAAAATATGCAGGGAAATAACTCCTAATTCTTTTATCGTATCAGGTGGAGGGTTAGCCACAGAGATAGGCATGAATTTGTTTTCATGGATACAAGAACTTGACGGTATCGTTCGTTCAGAAGGAGATAATATTATATTGGAATTAGCATCTGATATATTAGAATCCAAAAAAAGAAATCTTGATACTTCAAACAAACACTGTATTGGAGATATTAACGGACATAATCGTTTTATCTATGAAGGGAACCGACCGAAAAATCTTGATATTCTTCCATTCCCTGCTCTAGATCTTTTGAATAAAGACGTATATGGTAACCGTATACTTGAACAGTACATAAATACTCCGGTATGGGGAGGAGACGCTGGTAATAGTTCTGCAGCTCCATTCACAATGAAAAGAAGCCTAACTACTGTTAGTAGTAGGGGTTGTCCATACGCATGTACGTTTTGTTATAGAGGAGCACAAGGAGAAAGAAACTACGGAATGAGGTCAGCTGATAGTATCGTATGCGAAGCAAAAATGCTTATTGAAGAATATGATATAGATTTTTTAGGATATCCAGATGATAATTTTGCTGTTGATAAATCAAGAATTTCTCAACTTGCAAATACTCTTGGTGATTTAAATCTAAGGTGGGGTACTCACACAAGAATGGATGAGGCAGACTCTAGAATATTTGATATGTCAAAAGCAGGATGTATATATATTGGGTTTGGAGCAGAAAGTGCAAGTTCATCGGTACTTGAAAATATGAAGAAAGGAGGTTTTATTTTAAAAAGAGGTGCCACACGTATAAATGGTTTTGAATTCCCCACAACAATGGTGGATGCAATAAAAAATTGTCTTAATGCTGGTATACATGCTAATTGTACTTGGATAATGGGATACCCAGGAGAAAATTTAAACGACCTAAAAATAAGTGTGGCCTTTATTCTATGGCAACAAGAAATGAAAGTAGCAGGTTTAATACCTGGAACTAATGAATACGACATCGCGTTTAATTCTGTAAATACAAAAATGTTTACAGCGACTGCTTATCCAGGAACAGCAATGTTTAAAGAACAAATAGTTAAAAACGCGCTTAAACGTCACTTCAATATAGACTTCCATAAAGATTCTCCAATATTTAATAATGCTTTCAAAACATATATATTAGATTTGGATGATGCAACAAAAGTTATGGAAGGTACTGACGGAAAGCCGTTATATTTTGGTGATATGTCAGAAGATATGTTTATTAGAGCAAGAGAGTTTGTTGATACTGGAAATATTGAGGGTATATTAGATATGTAATACATAGAGAGTCACATTAAAAATGTGACTCTCTTTTTATATATTTATTTGTAAGCGATCATCAGAGATATTTCCTTTGGAAAATTATCTATGAGCGTCGTATAAATTCTATTATTGTGAGAGAGCTTACTTACATTTATATTATTACCAAGTACAAGATTCATCAAACTAGTCTGAATATTTACAGGCAACAAAGAAAAAACCTCTTTTGTTTTTTTTATAAAGAAACTTTTACTAGAACATCTTGCTATATTAAAATGTTTAAATGAAGTGAACCCACTAGAGATAAAATGCTTACGCCAATCATTTAACCGATATTCTCTTTCTCCATTCATTCTTCGTGTAAGAAGTATGTCTGGATTTACACCCATTACAATTTTAGATTCCCTTGAATATTCTTTGTCTAACATATTTTCTAATTTTTCATCAGTAAGTAAGTCATCTCTTGCTTTATCAAAACAAAAAATAAACCCTCCTGGCTTCAAAACTCTATTTATTTCTAAAAGTGTTTTACTTAAATTACCAGAGTGATGTAAAGAGAAAAAATCAAAAACAAAATCAACTGAATTATCTTCAAGTTCTAAATTATCAAAATCACCTATACAACCAATCACTTTTTCATTTTTATCACCCAAAATATTAGAAGTGACTACCGGCATAAGTTCATTTACGATACCCTCACATACTTCAACTCCATAAATTTTTTTTACACTATCCATCGACGCAATAATGGAACTAAAAACACAACACCCAGCTCCAACTTCAACACCAATACCATGCAAACTATTGTTAAGAAATTTTTTATTCACATACTGCATGAAATTCTTTATGTCATTCAATCCTATGTTTGGAGCAACATTATCAAATGTTATATCTCTCATGATATATAATGCATCTTTTTTAGCCAAAGTTGGCGCAAGACTAGTCCTATAATGAGCACCTATCTCTTTTTTTAACTTTTCTGGTATATGCCAATAAATAGTTTTCATAATATTATATTTGAAATAATGATATTAAAGTGTATATTATATATCAATATGAAAATATTAGGAATTATCCCTGCAAGAGGTGGATCAAAAAGTGTACCACTTAAAAGTATAAAAAATTTTGAAGGAAAACCATTAATAGCATGGGCTATAGAATCTGCAAAAGAAAGCGATATTGATAGAATTATCGTAACAACAGATGATGAGAGGATTGCAAAAATTGCAAAGAAATATGGAGCAGAAGTCCCATTTTTACGACCAAAAACACTAGCAACTGACAAAACAGCCATTGAACCAGTCATCTCGCATGCACTAAAATGGCTTGAAGAAAATGATGAATACACACCTGATGCTGTAGCACTTATTTTACCAACTAGTCCGCTTCGTCAAACAAAACACATAGACGAG
>CAZTTV010000002.1:0-33728 GCA_964616385.1 uncultured Candidatus Saccharibacteria bacterium
CCGGTCTATGCCAGGGTTTTGCTTCGGCAAGTCTGATTATTTTGAAGATTTATATAATCGTCTTTTCCCAGTTTCTTTTTTAAGGAATTCCAAGGATTTTTCTTGAGAAAAAACTCTTGTCCCAAATATGATTCTTTGAAAGAGTATCGTGAGTGAATTGCTTTTAGCTGTTTAATCGCACTTTCCTCTTTGCTTGTAAAAGAACCAAGTTCTTCTCGCCATAAAATATTATAATCTCGTCTACAGCTAAAGTGCCATTCGGATAAATTTTGAATAAAAAAGTAAAAATTAGCCCATCTTGAAATTTTAAAATTAAATCTCATATATCGAATTATACTCCGATTAAGAATCTTAAACAAATGAACAATATATTGAGAGCAAAAAGAATAAATATTGGTAATTGTGCATATGATGTATTGAATCAAATAAAAGCTTGAATATAAATTTGCAGACTTACTTGTTCGTCTGAATATCAAGCTTCCGACAAAAATTTCAAATAAAGTAAAAAAAATAGTTGAAGAACTAAGAGAAGAGGGGGTGTAGTAGTATGGTAATTAAATTGAACTATTATACAAAAAGCATCTAATATTAGTTGCTTTTTTTGTAATAATGTGTTACATTAGTAATCAGAATAGTATATTTAATTTAATCACACTCATATTTGGAGGTCACGTGTTTGATGTAACTGTAGATACAGAAGAAATAGTATCTAGAAAAAATGGACAGAAAATAGTGAGTAAGCCACTTGTTGCAAAGATAAACAAACAAGAAAATAATGTACCTAGCTTGTTGATAACTACGCTTTGTTCATTTCTTGGTATTTTTGTTTTTATAAAAACGTTGTTCTGGGCTGTTTCAATTGGGCTTTATGGAGTTTTTTTTAATTTTAGGAAACAAACTCGTTGGAACAAACTAGGATATATTAAACGTTTTGCTAAAACATTTGGGATGATATGGTACTCGTTTCCAAATCCAAAAGATAATGAGAAAATGTATCCAGCACCTACTTTTTTTTATGGTAAAAATTTACCAAAAGTAGAAATAGTACGTAGATACTCTAAAAGTTGGAAAGCACTTGACCCTATTTATAATTATAAATTTGGTGAAGATAAAACTTTTTGTGGATATTTTACTGACTGGTGGTATGGACATAGAGCATGTCAGTCTGTTCGTAATAGGCTACTTGTTACAGAATCAATTCTTGAAGAAAAATTATTGGAAATATACAAAAGAAAAGGATCTGTAAAATTATTATCTATCGCATGTGGAGCAGCACAAGCTGTAATAAATACAGCATATAATCTTAAGCAAAAAGGTATTATTGTTGATATAACTTTAATCGATTTTGATAACGATGCGTTAGAGTATGCTAAAGAAATGGCTGACAAAAAAGGAATTTCTGATTTACTTAACACTAAAAAAGTTAATATGTTTAGAAATTTTGGACTTGTAAAAGGAGAGTATGATATTGTTGAGATGGTTGGTTTTTTGGATTATTTAGATAAAAATAAGGCAAAAGAACTAATATCTCATATAAAAAAAGAACTACTTCTTTTTGATGGTTATTTTATTACAGCTAACATAATGTTTAACTGGGATTGGATATTTGTTAGGTGGAATATAAATTGGTGGATGATATATAGAACATCATCTCAGTTTGTAAAAATTTTAAAGTCAGGAGATTTTTCTGAAGAAGATATCTTACTTACAAAAGAAGTTCATAAGGTTCATTGCGTTGCTGTTTGTAAAAATAGTAAAACCCTTGAAACATAATCTTACGAGATTATTGTTTCAAGGGTTTTCTTTTTTCTTGTAATTTATATACAATATAATAAATATGGATTTTTATATAATTTCTGCAATAGTAAATGCAATTACCAGCTTGGTTCTTGGTTTGCTTGTCTTGTCTCAAGGTAAGACAAAGAAAATAAATATTTTATTTTTCCTTTTCACTCTCGCTATAGTTTTTTGGAGCTTATCGTATTTTTTCTGGCAAATATCTATAACAGCAGCTCAGGCACTTTCATGGAGTAGAATATTGATGGTAGGAGCAATATTTATCCCTGTTTTATATTTTCATTTCATAGTTATATTTTTAAATATCAAAAATAATTTTTTGGTGTATTTAGCATATATATTAGCTTTTGTTTTTTTATTTTTAGATTTCACATCATATTTTGTAGTAGATGTTTCTCAAAAATTAGATTTCAAATTTTGGCCTTCAGCAGGACCCGCATATTCAGTCTTTTTATTAATATGGTTATTTTATACAGTTTATACAGTATATCTTTTGTATAGAGGTTTTAGTGCTGAAAAAGGGATAAAACGTAAGCAACTAATGTATATTTTGATCGGTACTATCATAGGCTACGCAGGAGGAGCTACTAATTACTTTTTATGGTATAACATCTTAATTCCACCAATAGGTAATGTCTTAGAATCCGTGTATGTTCTATTGGTCGCTTTTGCTATATTGAGATATCATATGTTCAATATAAAGGTTATTGCTACAGAATTGTTTATATTTGCTGTTTGGATAGCAATACTAGTTGAAGTATTTACAGCAGAGACTGCTACTAAAATTATGTTTGAGGCAGGACTTCTTGTTGTTGTCGTATCTTTTGGTGTTTTAATAATAAAAAGTGTTACCAAAGAAATAGAAACACGTGAAGAGATTGAAAAATTAGCAAAAAAATTAAAAACAGCAAACAATAGATTACGTGAACTTGACCAACAAAAATCAGAATTTGTTTCTATAGCGTCACATCAATTACGAAGCCCATTAACTGCAATAAAAGGATATGCATCAATGATTCTTGATGGTTCATTTGGTGATATTGCTGAAGAAATAAAATCTCCTGTAAACAAAATAATGGAATCAAGTAAAAGGCTTGTTTATATTGTTGAAGATTTTTTGAATGTAACAAGGATAGAGCAAGGTAGGATGCAATATGATTTCGTTGATGTTGACGTTAAAGAATTATTTAAAGATGTTATCAGTAACATCTCACCTACAATAAAAGAATCTGGGCTTGATGTAAATTTTGATACAGACAAAGGTTTGGCGTATGTTGTATCTGCTGATAAGGGTAAGATAAGACAAGTATTTAGTAATTTATTAGATAATGCCATAAAATATACCCCAAGTGGAAGTGTTGATGTAAAAATATCTGAAGATGTATCAGCAAAGAAGATAATTATATCTGTAAAAGATTCAGGGATAGGAATGTCTAAGGATTTTATAAACAATAAAATTTTTGGTAAGTTCAACAGGGGAGGGAATGCAAGAGATTTGCACACTGATGGTTCAGGAGTAGGTCTTTATGTGGCAAGTGAAATTGTAAAAAGCCATAATGGTAAAATATGGGTAGAGTCTGATGGAGAAAATAATGGTTCAACGTTTTTTGTTGAATTCCCAGCTATTTAATACGTCACTAAATACTTGAGATACTTAATAAATATATTAATCATTCCTCGCCTAAAATAAGGGTTTTGTGATATAATCTCACTCAATGGATAATAAAAAGAAAATTCTATTATCAGGAGTAAAACCAACTGGACGACCTCATGTTGGTAACTATTTTGGTGCAATGAAGCAATTTGTAGATTTACAAGATGACTACAAAAGCTATATTTTTATAGCAAATTATCATGCGCTAACAACAATAAATGATAAAAAAGAATTGTCAGAAAGTAGTATTGATGTTGCGTTAGATTATCTTGCCATAGGAATTGACCCACAAAAAACAACTATTTTTCTACAATCTGATGTTCCAGAAGTTACAGAGTTGGCATGGGTTTTTAACTGTTTAACAACTATGCCTTTCTTGATGCGAGCGCATGCTTTTAAAGATGCTGAAGCAAAAAACAAAGAAGTTAATGTTGGGCTTTTTGATTATCCTGTTTTGATGGCAGCTGATATTTTGATACAAAATACTGATATCGTACCTGTTGGGCAAGACCAAAAACAGCACGTTGAAATTGCTCGCGATTTAGCTGAAAAGTTTAATAGAACTTTTGGTGAGACATTTAAATTACCAGAACATAAAATTTTAGAAAGTGTTGGAACAGTGCCAGGTACTGATGGAAGGAAAATGAGTAAGAGTTATAAAAATACAATTCCATTGTTTGCAGATGATGAAGAGATTAAAAAAATAGTGATGTCTATTGTAACAGATTCAAAAACACCAGATGAATCAAAGGATCCAGATAAGTGTAATATATTTGCGTTACATAAATTATTTAGCTTAGATATATTAGATGAACTTGAGAAGAGGTATAAAGAAGGAGGTATTGGTTATAAAGAATCAAAAGAAATACTAGCCCAAAATGTAGCAAGTTTTATAAGACCTTTTAGAGAGAATAGGATTGAACTTGAAAAAAATAAGGATGAAATATTGATGATACTTAGAAATGGTGGTGAGTTTGCAAGAGGTAATGCTAGAATTAAGATGCAAGAGGTAAAAGAAAAAGTAGGTTTAATTTAAATATAAAATATGGAACAAATTAAAAATTTAAACGAATTTAGAGATAATAAAGATAATAAAATAGAAAAAGGTGAAGGGGTTTTAAATGAGCTTGTCGGTGCATTGTCTTCAGGAGATATAAATAAAGCTATGAGGATGAAAGATGATTACAATATATCTAATAATATAATAAATTCTCCAGAGGTTCAGGATGTTGCCAAAAAGGCAATAGTCCATACACTTCCAAGGGGACGTGATTATGTTAATGATGCCTTTTTGTTTAGTAAGTCATTTAATATATCAGAAGAAGATATTTCTAATATTGTAAAGGATGCTGTTGAAAATGAAGAAATGGAAGGAAGAAAAAATAACGCAATTTTGATTAAAGAAAAATTTAGCAATAAAGACACAACTGACGATATTGACGTTGAGCGTGTCGCATAAAATATGAAAGATAGAATATATATAAAAGATTTAAAAGATAATATTGGCAAAGAAGTTGTAATAGACGGCTGGGTTGATGTTAGACGTGATCATGGAAAACTAATTTTTATTGATCTTCGTGACATGAGTGGCATTGTTCAGATGGTGGCTTTACCAAATCATGAAGATGCTCATAAGATAGTCGACACTGTTCGTAGTGAGTGGGTAATTAAAGTAAGAGGTATCGTGAACAAAAGGCCTGAGAGGATGATAAAAGAAGGTGTATTAAATGGTGATTTGGAAATTGAAATATTAGATGTTGATGTATTAAATAAGGCAGTAGAGATGCCATTTGATAAAGAAGATAATTTAAATATTGATACACATTTAGATAATTTACCACTTACGCTTCGTAGTGAAAAACATAGAGCAATTTTTAAGGTACAAGCACGAGTGATACAGGCGTTTAGGGAATTTTTGCAATCAGAAGGCTTTATAGAAGTTCAAATACCTAAAATAGTTGGGGGAGATGCTGAAGGTGGTGCTGGTGTATTTGAAATTGATTATTTTGACAAAAAAGCATACTTAGCTACAAGTCCTCAGTTGTATAAACAAATTTTAGTTGGAATATTTGAACGAGTATTCACAACAACTAGTGTTTATAGAGCAGAGAAACACAGTACAACAAGACATTTGAATGAATATACGACAATAGACTTTGAGATGGGATTTATAAAAGATCACACAGATATAATGGCTATGGAAGAGAAACTCTTGAGGTATATTATGAACTCACTTAATGAAACATCTGTTAAGGAATTTGAGTTACTTAATGCAGATATACCAAAGATGTCTAATGAAATACCGATATTAAAATTAAGAGAAGCTCAAGAAATTATAAAAAAAGAATATGGGGAAGATTGCGTAGATGAACCAGACCTTGAACCTCAGCACGAAAGATGGCTTTCTGAATATGCAAAAAAGAAATATGATTCTGATTTTATCTACATAACACACTACCCAGTTTCAAAAAGACCATTCTATACTTACGAAGATGAAAATGATAAAGGGTTTACAAAAAGTTTCGACTTACTCTTTAGAGGTGTTGAAATAACGACAGGAGGACAACGAATACATGACTATGAAACTCTTGTAGAGAATATAAAGAAATGGAAAATGGATCCAACTAAATTTGAGTTTTATTTGCAAGCATTTAAATATGGCATGCCACCTGAAGGTGGGATTGGTATGGGACTTGAACGTCTTACTGCAAAACTTTTGAATTTAGATAACGTAAAAGAAGCGACTCTTTTCCCACGAGATTTAAATAGAATTGATACGTTACTTTCAAAATAAGTAGATTACATAATTAGTTTAATTTTTCAACAAATAATGTGTTGTTTAGATTGAAAAATGGCTTAAAATAAGTATAATTTAGATAATGATAGATGGATATAATATTAAAACAGATATTTTTGAAGGCCCACTAGGTCTTCTGCTGACTCTTATAGAGAAAAGAAAACTTTTTATTGGAGATATTGCTCTTGCAAAGGTTGCTGATGATTATATTGAATATATAAATACTCTTAATGGTATGCCAGTAAATAGTGTTGCTAATTTTATTCTTGTTGCCTCAACTTTAATTCTAATTAAGTCTAAATCTTTATTGCCGTCGCTCTCTCTAACAGAAGAAGAAGAAACGAGTATAGAGGATTTGGAGAAAAGATTATGTATTTATAAAAAAATGAGAGACTTGGGTAAAGGTGTAGATGATATGTTTGGTAAAAATATCATATTTGCAAAAACATTAACAAGAAATATTGAACCAGTATTTTCACCAGACAGTAATACAAATAAAAATGGAGTATTGGCTGCGGTACAGAGAGTTCTTACAAGTTTACCTAAAAAAGAGGTTGTGCCAGAGGCTATAATAAAAAGAGTAGTTAGCTTGGAAGAAACGATAGACAACTTGGCAAATAGAATGAAATCTAGCATCAAAGAAAGCTTTAATAGTTTTTCTAATATGGGTAAAAGTGAGAAGATTAATATTGTCGTAAGTTTTCTTGCTATGCTTGAATTAGTAAAACAAGATATAATTAAAGTCTCACAAGGTAGAGATTTTGATGATATAGAAATGGAATCAAACGAGGTTGGTATACCAAACTATAGCTAATATTTTTAGTGTCAGTAATTTGAATAATATGAATTTAGAATCAAAAATAGAATCGTTACTTTTTTTTAAAGGGGAACAAATTTCTCTTAAAAAAATTGCTGATATTTTAAACGAAACTGAAGAAGAGATATTGAATGCAATAAGTAATTTGGAAAATAGTTTATCTGGGAGAGGTATTGTTCTTCTAAAAAAAGAATCATCTTTCATGCTTGGAACATCTCCCGATATGTCTGATATTATAGAAGGATTGATTAAAGAAGACTTAAACAAAGATTTAGGCAAAGCTGGATTGGAGACACTTTCTATTGTCCTTTATCTTGGACCTGTTACAAGAAGTAGGGTTGATTATATAAGAGGTGTAAATTCTAATTTTATTTTAAGAAACCTAATGATTAGAGGGTTAGTTGAGAAAATAAATAATCCTGAAGACCAAAGAAGCTTTCTTTATAAACCTACTTTTGAGTTACTAGCACACTTGGGAGTATCAAATATAGAAGAATTACCAGAATATTCTAGCGTACGAAAGGAGATAGAAAATTCAGAGAAAGCGCTTGATGAGAAAAATACCGAAGAAGCTTCGAGTTCAATTTAGCTAAATTCCAAGTATATTATATCTATGAAAAATATTAAAAATTACGTTTTAATAGCATTATTATTGTCCGGTGTTTTTGTTGTATCGGATTCGTTAGATATAGTTAGAAATAATCGTAATAGTGAAATAAAAAATATATCATTGAAATCTAATAAAAATATGTTTAGTAACATCTCTATAGAAGCCAGATCTGTATATGTGTATGATGTAAACAATAAAAAGGTTTTATTCGCAAAAAATGAAGAAGTACAGATTCCTTTAGCATCGCTGACAAAAGTTATGACTGCGATAATAGCAAAAGAAAATTCATTCAAAGGAGAAACTCTTACTGTTAAAAGAAAAAACTTAAAACCAGAGGGTGATAGTGGGTTATTAGTAGATGAAAAATGGAATTTAAAAAATTTAACAGATTTTACGTTAATCTCATCTTCAAATGACGGGGCAAATATGTTGGCATCCGTTGGCTCTATTGATTCCAATTTTTCAGAAAGTAGTAATTCATCTTTTATAAACAAAATGAATAATATGGCTGATACTCTTGGAATGAAACAGACATATTTTTTAAATGAAAGTGGGCTAGATCTTAGTAAGAATATATCTGGGGCATATGGTTCAGCGAAAGATATGGCCATTTTATTTTCTTACTTACTAAATAAATATCCAAATTTACTTGAAGCAACAACATACAAAACAATAAAAGTTGATTCTTCTGAAAAGACACATGTAGCAAAAAATACAAATAAAGCAGTTGATATTATACCAGGGCTTATTGCGTCTAAGACTGGTTTTACAGATTTATCTGGTGGGAATTTGGTTATAGCATACGATGCAGGTCCAATGCGTCCAATAATAATATCTATTATCGGTTCTAGTGCTGAGGGAAGATTTAGCGATGTAAGCAAGCTTGTTGATGCATCGCTAAAATCTCTATAATACAAAAATATAACGTTTATTTAAACTCAGCCTGGATTTGGTATCTGGTCGATATTCTTTTTCTTTTGAGTATTTTTAAGTTATAATGTCACTAAATATATATTCTCTTATGATATTAAATGTTATTAAAATTTTAGCCCCCGCAACACTAGCTTTTTTTATAGGTATAGGGATTACACCAATTGTAACTCATTATCTTTACAAGCATAAAATGTGGAAGAAAAGGGGAGTGCAGGCGTCAACTATGGGTGATGATGCTCCTATTACAAGAAAGTTACATAATGATGAAAATAACAAAACACCACGCATGGGAGGTATTATCGTATGGGGTAGTGTCTTTCTAACTATTCTTTTAATGTTAGTATTTTCTGTTTTGGATGGTGATATTGGAGAAAAACTTAACTTTTTTAGTAGAAACCAGACATGGCTTCCACTATTTACACTTTTTGTAGGAGCAGTTATAGGTCTTATTGATGACTATTTTGCTGTTAGCGAAGTATACGACCAAAAAGCTGGTGGTTTATCTGCAAAGAAGAGACTTCTTGTTGTTTTTATAGTTGGACTTATAGGAGCATGGTGGTTTTACGATAAATTGGAAGTTACAAGTATAATAATTCCTTTTGTTGGAAATTTTGAAATGGGGTATTTCTTCATTCCATTTTTTATTCTTGTGATACTTGGAGCATATTCAGGGGGAGTGATAGACGGCATAGATGGACTTTCTGGTGGTGTATTTATAACTATATTTTCAGCATATGGACTAATTGCATTTATGCAACAGCAATTCGATATAGCATCTTTGTCTTTTGCCATAGTAGGAGGGCTGCTAGCCTTTTTATGGTTTAATATACCGCCAGCACGTTTTTATTTATCAGAAACTGGAACAATGGCACTTACCATGACACTTGCTGTTATCGCTTTTTTAACAGAACAAGTTGTAGTATTACCTATTATTGCTTTTGTTCTTGTTGCTGCATCAGGATCAAGTATATTGCAAATTCTGTCTAAGAAATTTCGTAATGGTAAAAAAATATTCTTGGTAGCTCCAGTGCATCATCATTTTGAAGCAGTCGGATGGCCGAGCTATAAAGTAACAATGAGATTTTGGATAGTAAGCGCTGTTTTTTCTGTAATTGGAGTTATTATTGCATTAATTGGGTAAAATTTTATGAGCAGTCGTAGTAAAGTAGACAAAATCTTTTTTTGGACAGTTTTAACCCTTGTATTCGGAGGTTTTTTTGTTTTTATGTCAGCATCATTAGGGCTTGTTGCCAAAGACGGTTCATCACTTTTGTCGGTTGTTTTTAATCAAGCTTTTTTTGGAATATTTATAGGAATTAGTGTGCTAATTCTTTTCTCAAAAATAAATTATAAAAAATGGAAAAAGTATTCGCCACATATTTTAGTAATAACACTTATACTAACTGCGCTTGTTTTTGTACCAAAGGTAGGCATAAGTCATGGTGGAGCAACACGTTGGATTAATTTAGGTATATTTTCTTTACAACCAGTTGAACTTTTAAAGTTTGGTGTGATTTTATATTTAGCTTCTTGGTATTCATCCGTTGGCCAAAAAATAAGCACAATAAAGTATGGACTTTTGCCGTTAATAATTGTTATCGGACTATCTGGAACAATTTTACTTTTACAACCAGATACAGGTTCTTTGCTTGTAATATTTGTAACATCTATGTCTATATTTCTTATTGGAGGAGGTAAATGGAAACATATTATAGGAATTATAGTTTTTGCAATAGCAGGATTTGCTGTATTTGTAATCAAGAAGCCATATATTTTAGAAAGATTGTATACTTTCATAGACCCCTCCAGAGACCCTACTGGAGCGAGTTGGCAGTTACAACAATCACTAATTGCAGTAGGGTCTGGAGGTATTTTTGGTAAAGGATTTGGACAGAGTATCCAAAAATTTAGTTTTTTACCAGAACCAACGAGTGACTCAATATTTGCCGTCGCAGCAGAAGAATTTGGGTTTTTAGGCTCCATGGTTGTTCTAGCTATATTTATAGTATTTTTGTTTCGTGGACTTAAATTATCACAAAAAGCTCCTGATTTATTTGGTAGACTTTTTGTCTCTGGGATTGTTATAATGATCGTGTTTCAAGCGTTTATAAATATAGCTGCAATGATAGGGATATTCCCACTCACAGGGATTCCTCTACCATTTATAAGCCATGGTGGTACTGCGCTATTGGTAACTTTAGCTGAAGTAGGTATAATTTTAAATATATCAAGATATCAAAAGTAGATTTAAATAAAAAATAAAATAATGAAAATACTATTAACAGGTGGGGGTACTGGTGGACATTTTTATCCACTTATAGCCGTTGCACAAGAAATAAATAGAATATCTGAACAAAAACATCTTTTATCAAGTGAGTTATATTTACTAGCTCCAGAACCATATGATGAGAAGTTACTTTTTGAGAATGGAATAAAATTTGTAAAAATACCAGCAGGGAAAATAAGAAGATATTTCTCATTACTAAATATTACGGACTTAATAAAAACGTCAGTAGGTCTTATAAGTGCATTGTTGCAAGTATATAAGATTTTTCCAGATGTTATTTTTGCAAAAGGAGGGTATGTAAGTTTCCCGATTTTATTTGCAGGTAGACTTTTTGGTATACCAATAATAATTCATGAATCAGATTCTGTACCTGGAAAAACGAATATTTGGGCAGGCAAGTTTGCAAAAAGAATTGCTATATCTTATCAAAATGCAGCACAATATTTTCCAGAAGATAAAGTTGCGCTAACAGGAAATCCAATAAGACGTGAAATGCTGATACCACAGAAAAATGGAGCGTATGAATTTTTAAAACTCGAAAGTAAGATACCTGTAATTTTAATTCTAGGTGGGTCTCAGGGTTCAAAAAATATAAACGATGCTGTTCTTGATATACTACCTACGATACTTGAAAAATACCAAATAATACATCAAACGGGCGAAAAGAATTTTGATGAAGTTAGTAATCTTTCTTCTGTTGTACTAAAAGATAGTAAGCTTAAAGATAGATATAAAATATACCCATATCTAAATGATCTTGCTCAAAAGATGTCAGCTGGAGTTTCAGATCTTGTGGTATCTAGGGCTGGGTCTGCTATCTTTGAAATAGCAAACTGGGGAATACCAAGCGTAATAATTCCAATATCAGACTCAAATGGAGATCATCAAAGAAAAAATGCTTTTATATATGCTGAATCAGGGGCATGTATTGTTATAGAAGAAAAAAATCTATCTACGAATTTAATATTATCTGAAATAGACAGACTCATGAGTAATGACAAGAAAAGAGAAGAAATGTCTAAAGCAGCTAAAAATTTTTCTCGTACAAACGCATCAGAGAAAATAGCAGATGAAATTATAAAAATGGCATTAAAGCATAGCGAGTAGGGTTTAGCGCGTCTTTTTATTGAATGATAAATATAACGAATATGAATTTATTATCTATTTTTAATATAAAAACAACAAAAAATAAAAAAAAGGGTATTGTGACACGGTTTCCACCATCACCTACTGGTTTTATGCATGTTGGTACAGCCAGAACTGCTTTGTTTAACTATCTTTTTACCAAAAAAATGGGAGGGAAGATGCTTTTTCGTCTTGAAGATACAGACAAAGAGCGGTCAAAGAAAGAATATGAGAAAGATATATTAGATGGACTAAAATGGCTTGGTATAAAATATGATGGAGAAATAATAAGACAATCTGAAAGAACAGAAATTTATAGAAAATATTTACAAGATATGATAGATAGTGGGAGTGCATATGAATCTGAAGAAAATAAAGATGGAACTGGAAAAATAATTAGATTTAAAAACCCAAATATAAAAATAAAATTCAATGACTTAATAAGAGGGGACATTGAATTTGATACAACAGAGTTGAAAGATTTTGTAATTGCAAAAGATATGAATACACCACTTTATCATTTAGCAGTTGTTGTTGATGATTTTGAAATGGGCGTTACCCATATTATTCGCGGAGATGATGGAATATCAAATACCCCAAGACAAATCCTTATTGGACGTACTATAGGCGCTCCAGAGCCCACATATGCACACATACCACTTATATTAGCATCAGATAAAAGTAAGCTATCAAAACGCCATGGAGCTGTGTCTGTAAACGAATACAGGGGAATGGGGTACTTGTCTGAGGCGATGGTTAATTTTCTTGCATTTATTGGCTGGCATCCAGATAATGATGATGAAATATTTAGTATAGAGGAATTGATTAAAGAGTTTGATATTAAGCGAGTTCAAAAAGGGGGTGCTGTATTTAATCAAGAAAAATTAGATTGGGTAAATAGGGAGTATATAAAAGCTCTTAATGATGAAGAAAAAGAGAAATTAATTTTGGAGTATTTACCTGAAGAGATAAAAAAATTAGATAAGTTCAATACTGAAATATTTAAAAAAATTGTACCAATTATAATTGAACGTATAGATAAATTTAGTGATATAAAAGATATGTCAGATAGGGGAGAGCTATCATATTTCTTTGAGATACCTTCGTACGAAAAAGAAAAATTAATATGGAAGAAGTCTGATTCAGAAAAAACAAAAGATAGCCTTGACGGTATTGTAAAAATATTACAAAGTATAGAATTTAAAAGTATAGAAAATATCAAAGAATCAATTTGGGATTTTGCAGAAGAGAAGGGTAGGGGGGATGTCTTATGGCCAATGAGATACGCTCTTTCTGGGTTGAATAAATCTCCAGATCCATTTACATTAGCATTTATACTAGGTAAAGAAGAAACTATCTTGAGAGTTAATAATGCACTAGAACTTTTTAAATAAACTTAACTCTTTGAGTTTATAAAGTACTAAATTAGATTTACAAAAGTTTGATATAATATAAAAATGTATATAAAAAGGCATGAGTTAATATCATTATTTCTTTTGACACTTATGTCATTGTTTGTATTGACTTCGCCAACATATGCAGGACTTATAAATGATTTAAAAAATAAAATATCTGACAAAACCACAGGCATTAAACAACTTGAAAAAGAGATTGAACAATTTCAAGGACAACTAAATGAAGTAGGCAAAGAAAAAAACAGTCTCCAAAAAGAAATAAAAACAATAGATATAACTAGAAAAAAACTATCAACAGGAATTAAAATTACACAAAAAAAAGTAACTTCAACATCTTTAAATATAAATAAGTTAAGTTTTAAAATTTCTACAAAAAAGAAAGAGATTTCAAAAAGCACTGACATTGTTAAACGTACGATAAGAAAAATAAACGAGATAGATAACAGTTCACTCGTTGAACTAGTTCTTTCTAGTAATAATATTTCTGATTTTTGGGATGAGGTAGGGGATTTGGAGAGCTTCCAAATCAGTATGAGCAACAACACAAAAGAATTAAGAAAACTAAAAGGACAAATGGAGACGAATAAATCGGAAGTTGAGTTAGAGCGCAATAAACTTGTTTCTTATAAAGGCAGGCTATCTGATCAGAAAAAGGTTGTTGATAGAACCAAGAAAGCCAGAGCTCGTGTATTGGCTAAAACAAAAAACAAGGAATCCAATTACAAAAAACTACTGAAAGAAAAAATTGAATTAAAAAAAGCATTTGAGACTGAAATAATGAATTTTGAATCACAGCTTCGTATTGCGATAGACCCCAAAAGTCTTCCTAGTATTGGGTCAGGTGCTCTCACTTGGCCATTCTCTAATGACTATATGCAACGATGCAAATCATACAAAGGGGCTCTTGGTAATGTATATTGCATTACACAATATTTTGGAAATACAAAATTTGCTAGCAGGGGAGCATACAAAGGTAAAGGACATAACGGTACCGACTTTAGAGCTAGTATAGGAACACGCATAGGGGCCTCTTCTAGTGGGATTGTTGTTGGAACAGGTAACACTGACGCAATAAGAGGTTGCTACTCGTATGGAAAATGGGTTCTTGTACGCCATAACAATGGACTCTCTACGCTATATGCGCACATGAGCTTAATAAAAGTAAAAGCTGGTCAAGAACTATCTACGGGCTCTCTTGTCGGATACAGTGGAAATAGCGGGTATTCTACTGGACCGCATCTTCATTTAACAGTCTATGCAACTCAGGGTGTAAAAATTAAAAAATTTACAAGAAGTATAAATTGCAAAAACGCATATATACCAATTGCACCACTTAATGCATACTTGAATCCATTAGATTATTTATAATTGCATTTTAAGTATTTAAAATATATTATTAAAGGTAATGAAAACAATAAGGAATCAAAAAGGTTTTATTAAGTGGATAATAATATTTATTATATTCATAATGATAATGAGCTATTTTGGCATAGATTTGAGGGCAATAGTCGAATCTCCAGCTTCACAAGGTAATTTAGGATATATATGGAGTTTAAGTAGTACAGTTTGGAATAATTATTTGAAGAGCCCGGTTCTTTATTTTTGGAATAATATTTTTATAAACTTACTTTGGAATTCTTTTATTGATAGTCTAGATAGAATAAAGAATGTGCAACCTAGTAGTCTTAAGATAAATGTACCAAAGATTGGAACTAGTACAGTGTCTTATTAGAGTTTTTATTGAGTAAGAATACATACTAGAGTGCCGAGAATGTATATTGTGCGACACTGATATATTAACTCTATTCTTTATAAAATAGGTGAATTTTATCTCTAAAGGTACTCTACCCCACCTACTTAATTTAATGTACTTTGTTGTATACAATTAATGTATCTACGCAACAAAATGCCTAATAAAAAACAGTAACTTTCAAAAGTTACTGTTTTTTATATTTCTCTTATTTCATAGCAATTTCTGCATACTTTCCCCAACATTTAGATGAAGATGCCCATGGTGCGGTACCTTCTCTCTTATAAAGCCATTTTGCGTATGCCATGTTCCCTTTTAGTGAGTAGATGTTATACCCAAGCCTCTTTGCCGTATCTTTATGGTAATATTCATTTATTTGCATCATTCCCACATCTTTAGGTGTAATTCTGCCTCGCAAAATAGTACCATCATCGTTAAAATGTTTTAGATTAGATTCACACCAAGCTATTTTTTCTAATATAGGTGTGTCTTTGAAATAATCCTCAACCTGAGTTTTAACAGATAGATTATTCGTGTTTGATCTAAGTGCCTTCCCTTCTACGATAATTTCACTTTCTATTTTTGTATCAAAACTTTGTTTCGGTACATTGTCTTTTCTTTCTAAAGAAAAGCTACCGATAAGTAATAATATTGTAGTTGTAATTTCTATTATAAGCCGTTTATTAGTTTTTAATTTAATTTGAACATTCTCAAATTAAAAATCCGGGCAAACCCGAATTTGCCTTATACTAACATACAGGAATTCAGTTGTCAATAGAGTACAATACTTTTTCAATATGACAATAGCGATTAAATGGCTCTAAATAAGTATATCTGGGATACTCTTAATCATTATCCACAGTTTATTTTATAGGGCAGTTGTTATGATTATGCTTTTTTGCTGGACAATATCTCCTGCCATACTCAATCATATAATTAGTAAAACTTCCCCACTCTTTTTTGGGTATAATTTTCATTAAATCTTTTTCTATCTTTACTGGTTCTTTATTGTCCGTCAGTCCAAGTTTTTGTGAGAGTCTTATTACATGTGTATCAACAGCGATACCTTCGATAACTCCATACGCAACACGCAAGACAACATTTGCAGTCTTCCGCGACACTCCTGGTAATTTCAAAATATTCTCCATTGTATTTGGTACTTTTCTATTAAAATTTTCTTTGATTATTTTTACAGATTTTAGTATATTCTTTGTTTTATTTTTATAAAATCCAGTAGAATAAATATCCTTTTCAAATTCTAAATAGTTTGCATTTACATAATCATCAAGTTTTTTGTATTTTTTAAAAAGCTTTTTTGTAACCTCATTCACTTTTTTATCAGTACACTGCGCAGATAGTATGACAGCAATTAACAGTTCCAGATTATTAGAATAGTTTAGTGTAATTTTTGCGTCTGGTACTATTTTCTTTAGTTGGCTTATTACTTTTCGGACGATTATCTTTTTATCTTTTGTATCATTTCTCATATACACTTATTTTTAACATAAAAAACGGAGTGGGAGAAATTTTCTCCCACTCCTTTATACAGCATCCATCATCACAATGGGCAGTACGCGGTATCACAAACCTCTTCATTTTTTTATCACCTCCTTTATTTCGTTATATCTTTAGTATACCAAACGTGTCAAGTCTAATTTTGTATTTACCCCATATGACTAGACTGGAATTCCTTCAATGTCATACCAGTTAAAATACGAAATAGTTGTAAATACCTTTGACTACCCTCTTCAATAACGTCTTCTGGAAATTTAATAGGTACTTTTTTATTAACACCCCAATCTTTTTCTGCATATTGTCTGAAAATTTCTTTATCCAACCATTTAGGATTACCATCTTCATTAATATCTTCATTAAAGACAAAACGTGATGAGTCTGGTGTGATAATTTCATCAGCAATTATATTATTACTACATTCAAGTTTGGTATCTACAATATCTATACCACGACTCAAAGCAAACTTCCTGCACAAACGATACACTTTTTTAGTAAGCCAATATTCGTTTGAGTAATTCATAGCTGTATCTACACTATTTAATGGATCATCCGTCTCAGATTTGTCAGTTGGGGTAAAGGCCGGGTCTTTTAGGAAACTCATATTTTTAAGTCCTCGCGGTAGCATTATACCATAAGGATTTTCTATATCTTTTGCATAATATTTTTTATATAGACTTCCCGTAAGGTAGTGCCTCCATATAAATTCAATCGGTATCATGTCTAATTTTTTTACGATCAACGCTCGAAGATGTAAATCATCTGGGTAATTCCCAATTGGAATATATTTATAAATATCTTTTCCACATGCAATTACATGATGAGCAATATTCCATTTCTTAAATATTTCTTCCACCCAAAAAATAGTCATAGCAGTCAGTACCTCAGCCTTAAACGGTATAAGGCTTTTATGTACAATATTGTGTGTACTAAGTCTGTTTGTTGCTACTTGTAAAATATAACCCTCGTTTTTATAGGGTAAGTAAGTGTCCCTTACTTTTCCTTGTGAGTATAATTCCAAAGAATCAATCTCTGGACTATGTTTTATTGTCGTCATTCAATTCTCCTTTTTAAAATAACTTCCATGTACAATACTGGCAAAATTATATAAGTATGTCAAACAATCTTTTTTTGGTATTATGTATGTCATGAGAACATCATATTCAGCACTTGATACATTTAAGACATGCCCTCTTAAGTATAAATTTCAAAATATAGATAAAATAAAAACTCCGAAGCGTATAGATGCAGTTTTTGGAACAGTAGTACATAGTACATTGAAATATATGTTTGAAAGAGATCCGCTGTACCCCACACTTGATGAAATAATCGATTTTTATAGCAGTAAATGGAGTGGTGCGATAGATAAAATAGAATTCTCTGACGATAGTAAGAAAGATGATGAGTCCAAAATATATTTTGAAGAAGGTCTTAAGATACTCAAAAACTTTCATAAAAAAAATCGTCCATGGAATTTCAATACAGTTGAACTAGAGAGTAGATTTAATATTGAAATAAAAGATGATGATACTGAAGAAACTCACACCTTAACTGGTTTTATTGATCGTATTGATAAGGAGCAAGACAAAGACGAATATGAGATAATTGATTACAAAACAGGCAAAAAGATGCCTAGTCAAGAAATGCTTGAAGATAACATGCAACTAGCTCTATATAGTCTTGCATTGAAATCTAAATGGCCAAATTTAAACCCTGAGAATATAAAAACCTCCCTTTATTTTTTAAAACATAATGAGAAAATCAGCACAAACGGCTCATTGGATAAACTAGAGCTCGCTAAAAAAAATATCCTAACAATTATAAACGAAATAGAAAAAAGAATTGAAAATGATGACTTTCCTCCTACCACAGGACCACTTTGTGGTTGGTGTGGTTTTAAAAAAATATGTCCAATGTGGTCACATGAATACAAAAAAGAGGATGTAGTTACTGTTGACGAAAAACAAATACAGTCCATCATAGATGAATTCTTTGAAATAAAGACGAGTGAAGAAGCAAACAAAAAAAGAATTGCGGAACTACGAAATTCAATTCTTTCTTATATGGACGATAACACTCTCGGGCGTGTATTTGGAGATACTGGTTATATAACAAAAAATGAACAAGAAAGATATACTTTCAACATGGACAGTGTAAAACCAATACTTGAAAATATAAATAAGTGGGACGAAATACTTGCCCCAGACACAAAAAAATTGGAAGCACTACTCCCCTCTTTGTCAGACGATTATCAAAAAGAGATACTTGACTCAAGAAATAAAAAAACTTTCACAGTATTAAAACAGACCAAAAAATAAATGAAATATCATTAAAGTCCTTTGCAGTTCTTTGCTGGAGAATATCCAGCTTTTTGCGCTTCTTCTATTGTAGAAAATGATACTTTATTACCATCTTTTATTCTTTTAGCCCCAGAACACCACTGAAAATAATATTTTGTTCCATTTTTCGATGCAATATATACCTGACTTGTAGGCTTGTTTTTGACTGTTTTATTATTTTTGTCGTATTTATATACAGAAGATGTAGTATTTTCAATACTAATTGGTGTTTTTGTCTCATCTATCTTTGACAATCTCCCAAGCCCAAATGATGCAAAAGACGTTAAAATAACTATAAAAACAACAATAACGTCTTTATTGTCTAATAATTTTATTGTGCTATTGATTTTTTGCTTCAAATATTCTATACTCATAGCCATAATATTATCATAAATAAAATATGGCACATAGAAAAGCAGGTGGTTCTGCAAAAAACTTAAGAGATTCTAACCCCAAATATCTTGGTACTAAATTATACGATGGCGAAAAAGCTAAAATCGGTAGTGTTATTGTACGTCAAAGAGGCACTGTTATAATGCCCGGGGAAAATGTTGGACTGGGTAAAGATCATACGCTTTTTGCCTTAAAGGAAGGTACTGTTAAATTTTCTAAAAAAAGGAAGACTGGGTTCAATAATAAAACGGTTGTCAAAAAAGTAGTAAATGTTAAATAATATTTACATTTATATAAAAAATGGCTCAGTATACTGAGTCATTTTTTATGTTCTATTTATTATAGTATTATTCTCCTTTTTCTATTTTTAATTTGAATGATCCTTTGTGTCCTTCTGCGGAAATTGATATATCATATTCTCCTATTTCTTTAATAGGGTCTTCTAGTTCAATAAAATTTGGAAGTATTTCTAATTGTGTTTGTTCTCTTATTTTAGACACAATTTCATCTTTGTGGATACCAGCAAACAGGTGCCCTTTTTCGTTTGTCTTTTCTTTTATCTCTATTGTTAAACCATTCAAATCATCGATATTCTTTGCAATCAAATCTTCTTGTACTTTTGCTTTTGCATCATGAACTTTCTTTAATGCACCTATATTTTTTATTGCTTTATCTGTCGCTATTTCTGCGAGTTTTCTAGGAATTAAAAAGTTTCTAGCATATCCGTCAGAAACATTTTTAATGTCATATTTTTGTCCCATATTTGCAATATCTTGTTTTAGTATAACTTTCATATTTATTTTTAATTTTATAATTCAAAAATTATTGTGTAAGTAATTCTATCGCCTTTTCTAATTGTGGGTCTATACCCGCTACAATGTCTTCTTTTGTAACTTTTACAACAACATTAGGTGTTAATCCAGCCTTTGAGATAGAAACACCATTAGGTGTAAGCCATCTAGCCACAGTTATTTTCAATGATGCTTTGTCTGTAATTTTTACCAATTCTTGTACTGAGCCCTTACCAAATGTCTGAGTACCTACAAGTATAGCTTTCCCGTGTTCTTGTAGTGCCCCTGCAAGAATCTCAGAAGCAGAAGCAGAACCACCATTAACCAATACCGCCATCTTTAGATTGCCATTAAATATATCATATCCCTTGCTCCTGTAAACCTTCCCATCTCCTCTGCTTCCAAAATCTTCTTGAACAACAATCTTACCTGCTGGCAAAAACCAACTAGCTATATCAACAGCAGACTCTAAATACCCACCAGGATTACCTCGCAAATCAATAATTAATTTATTTTTACCAGACATAACAAACTTTCGTAGTGACTCTCTAAATAAGTTTGATGAATTGGCAGAAAAATTATACAAAGACAGTACAAAAACGTCACTTTCCTTTTCTGATATTGCACTTTTATTACCCGTACTATTTTTACCAGAATTTTTTGAGTTTATAAACTTAGTATTAATAGTAGGTATTGTGATAACGCCCCTTATGATTGAAATATCGAGTGGCTCTTTTTCTCCATCTCTTATGACAGTAAGAACAACAGCTTCACCTTTTGGTCCTCTTATTAATTTAACAGCCTCCCCTATAGGCATATCGGCGCTTATCGTATCATCTATTTTTATAATTTTATCTCCTGGTAAAACTCCTGCTTTTTCGGCGGGTGTTCCTTTTAGTGGCGCAATAACAACCAAAGTATTGTCTTTCATACCAATCTCCATACCAACACCTTGAAATTCACCACTTATGTCACTTTCAAATATCTCAGCTTCTTCTGGTGGGAAAAAGACAGAATATGGATCTCCGAGAGAATCAACTAATCCAGAGATAGCTCCCCAAACTTTCTTTTGGTCATCTGGCCCATCGGTAGAAACATATTTTTCATTCACCACATTCCATGCTTTCCAAAATGATTCAAAATCAACATTTGAAGAAGTTTGATTTCCATTTTTATTTATCAAAGATGTAACTTTTCTTATCTCGGGTCTATTGTCATATCCTGCATATACGCCAGCAAAGAAAACAAATATAAGTATAACTGCTGTTGAAATACTTAAAATAATTTTATGGTATTTTGTCATGTCTGACTATTATCTCAAAAGTAAACAAAATTATCAAATATATGAAAATCAATATTCGCAATTATTGTATCACTTGTATATAATTAGTTACATAATAATTCCAAAATCTTATAATACAGAACTAACACACACCAAAGTAATAAAATGTTATCCAGAAACACATATAAAAAACTTACATGGATAGATACGCAATCTCCGACAAAAGAAGAGATTCGTTCTTTAATGAAAGAGTTTGACATACATCCAGTAGTCGCACAAGAGCTATTGTCCCCCACTATTCGTCCAAGAGTGGACCTATATGACAACGCAATATATCTTATACTGCATTTCCCAATGATAGAACATAAGCATGGTAACGAAGAGATACAGGAAGTTGATTTTATTATAGGAAAAAACTTTCTTATCACTACTCACTATGACATGATTGATCCTCTCCATGAGTTTTCGAAAGTATTTGAGGTAAATTCAATAATAGATAAAAGTAACATGGGTGAACATGCTGGTTTTTTGTTCTTTTATTTAATAAAAGAACTATATAGATCACTTGATGACGAACTAGATCACATAAACAACAAACTTGAAGTAATAGAGGGCCAGATATTTGAAGGACGCGAAAAAGAGATGGTTAAAGAAATATCAAAAGTTAATAGAGATTTATTAAATTTCAAACAGTCTGTGCGTATGCACAAAGATGTACTCGCCTCTTTGGAAATTGCTGGTGCAAAATTTTTTGGAGATAAATTTACTTACTACTTAAGAGCAGTTACTGGAGAATATTACAAAATAGCCAATCAAATGGACGGACATAGAGAAACTATGACGGAATTACGAAAAACAAATGATTCTCTGCTATCAACAAAACAAAATGAGGTTATGAAAACTCTTACAATTTTAGCATTGATTACATTCCCACTATCTTTAGTAGCAGCTATATTTGGAATGAATACAATCTCAACACCAATAGTCGGAAATAAAGGAGACTTTTGGCTTGTAATAGGTATAATGGCTATTGGTACGATAATAATGTTCACTTACTTTAAACATAAAAAATGGTTCTAATATGATAAAACTCTACAACACGCTTACAAAAACTAAAGAAGATTTTAAACCTATAAAAACAGGGATTGTTTCTATATATTCTTGTGGGCCTACTGTATATGCAAGACAACATATAGGTAATATGCGTGCTGCTATATTTACAGATATATTAAAAAGAGTATTTAGATATAACAAATATGAAGTTAATGATGTTTCAAATATTACTGACGTTGGACATTTAGCTACTGACGAAGGTGACGGTGAAGACAAACTAATAAAAGCATCTAAAAAAGAAAACAAAGACCCATACGAGATTGCGCGATACTATGAAGATTTGTATGTAAAAGATTTGAAAGATTTGAATGTAATAATGCCAAAACATATGCCCAGGGCAACAGAACACATTGATGAGCAAATTGATTTTATAAAAAAACTTGAAGATGCTGGTCTTACATACAAAACATCAGATGGAGTATATTTCGATACTTCAAAATTCAAAGATTACGGAAAATTATCTGGACAAAACCTAAATGACAAAAAGGCTGGTGCAAGAGTTGAGATAAGAACAGAAAAAAAGAATCCTAGTGATTTTGCATTATGGAAGTTTTTAGTAGGAGAACATGAGAACCATATAATGGAATGGGATTCTCCATGGGGAGTTGGGTTTCCGGGTTGGCATATAGAATGTTCTGCTATGTCACATAAATATCTAGGAGATGAATTTGATATACACACTGGAGGTATTGACCACATACCAATACACCATGAAAATGAAATTGCACAAAATACAGGAAGCAACTTAATAAAGAAAATAAATTTTTGGGTACATAATGAACACTTATTATTAGAAAATGGCAAAATGGCAAAATCTGCCGGTAGCTTTCTTACGCTTGATGATTTGAAAGAAAAAGGTATTTCCCCTATCGCATTTAGATACTGGCTTTTGACAGCTAACTACAAAACATCAGTTAACTTCACGTGGGACGCAGTTACGGGCGCTCAGGTCGCGTTAAATAAGCTGTACGACAATGTAATTAAATTAGGTAAAGATATCGGGGAGATAAATAATGAATATAAAGATAAATTTGTAGAATATGTGGATGATAATTTGGATACACCAAAAGCCTTAGCTCTGACATGGGATTTAATGAAAGATACCTCAATATCTAATGAAGATAAATATGCAACTGTTTTAGATTTTGATAAAATATTTGGACTAGATTTTGAAAAGCAATCCGAGGAAGAGTTGCCAACTAACATTAAAAAAATGATTGATGAAAGAGAAGATGCAAGAAATGAGAAAAACTGGGATAAAGCAGATGAAATAAGAGAGCGTGTAAATAAACTTGGTTATGAAATTGAGGACAAGGATACAGGGATAATCGTACGTAAAATATAATATATCTATAGTTGTATAACTCAAAATATGACCGTACTTAGTACGAAAACTATCAATATCCCTGTTATACGCATTAAGTCCACACATCTTCCACAGCATATGAACATTTTGGAGTATTTTGACACCTACACACGATAAATCTTTGTGATACAATACTAATCACGATGTCAGGAAATTTAAATAAAAAACTACGAATACCTCCTCAAAATATTGAATCTGAAATGGCGCTATTGGGATCTATAATGCTAAAGCCTGAAGGTATAATGGATGCAATAGATATAATATCACCAGACTCATTTTATGCAGAAAAACATAGAATAATATTCCAGAGTATGCTTGCACTGTATTCTAAAAGTGAACCTATTGACTTACTATCTCTTACAAGTAAACTGGACGAGAGAAAAAAGTTAGAACAAATAGGTGGAAGATCTTATTTAACAGAACTTGTAAATTCAGTGCCGTCGGCTTCTAATTTAAAACACTACGCGGAGATTATTCAAAAAAAATCCATAATGCGTAATCTTCTGGATGTATCAAATCACATAGGAGAACTTGGATATGCAGAAGACAAAGAGCTGGAAGAGCTTCTTGATGACGCAGAAAAAAAAGTGTTCTCCGTAACTAATGCTCCAATAGGACAAAAATTTGTAAGCATTAAACACACACTGGGAGACGCGTGGGAGAGAATAGATAATTTACACAACAACAAAAATGAAATGCGTGGAGTAAAAACTGGATTCAAAAGTTTAGACAATCATCTGGCTGGACTTCAGAAATCAGATCTTATTATTTTAGCAGCTAGACCTTCAATGGGTAAAACAGCTCTTGCTCTTGATATCGCAAGACAGGCTGCAACACTTCACAACACACCAGTAGGAATATTTTCTCTTGAGATGAGTGCACAGCAATTAGTAGACAGGATGCTTGCAGCAGAATCACGTGTTGATGCATGGAAACTTCGCACAGGTAATCTTACTCAAGATGAAGAATTTACTAAGATACGAGACTCTTTAGACAAACTCTCAAAAGCTCCAATATATATTGATGATAAACCTGGAAATACTGTACTAGGGATGAGGTCAACTGCGAGAAGACTTAAAAGTGAACACGGATTAGGTCTAATAATAGTTGACTATCTGCAATTAATGACACCTAGTAGAAATTTTGATTCAATGGTACATCAGGTTACTGAAATTTCACGATCCCTTAAGTCGTTGGCAAGAGAGCTTGATGTTCCAGTATTAGCGCTATCACAGCTCTCTCGTGCCGTAGAACAACGACAAGGACGTCCAAGACTGTCAGACTTGCGTGATTCTGGCTCAATAGAACAGGATGCCGATGTAGTAATGTTTATACATCGCGATGACAAATACAATGAAGACTCTGATAAACCAAATATTGCTGAAATAATGATAGAGAAACACCGAAATGGACCTACTGGTAAAATTGATTTATACTTTGACGACAAAAAAACTACATTCTTAGATATCGACAAAAATGACGTTAATGAAGAAAGTGAGACAAGTTTAGAAGACTTCTAGTAATTGACTACTTTCAATTTGGTCTATAAATTACAGATACCAAAAAATATATGAATTCTATAGAAAAATTAGCAGAACAATTTAAAAAATTTCCGGGGATTGGGAGTAGACAATCAAAAAGATTTGTTTACTTTTTACTTACACAAAATGAAAGCAACATACACGAACTATCAAAATTAATATCTGAACTTAAAAATGATATTTCGCAATGCTCATCGTGTCTTCGTTTTTTTAAACAAACAGACAAACAAATATGTGAAGTATGCTCTGACCCTAATATAGATAAGGAGGTTGTTATGTTAGTAGAGAAAGATGTTGATTTTGAAAATATAAGAAAAACCGGAATGTATAATGGTAAGTTTTTTATACTCGGTGGAACAATACCGATACTTGAAAGAGAACCTACGAAAAGAATAAGGGCAGAAAAATTAATTAAAAATATAGAACAAGGTAAAAATGAATTGAAAGAAATAATCTTAGCACTCTCTGTAAATCCCGAGGGAGAAAACACACTACAATATATTAAAAAAATACTTGAGCCTTTCACTGAAAAAAATAATATAAAAATCACCACTCTAGGACGTGGACTTTCCACAGGCACCGAACTTGAATATTCTGACTCTGACACACTTGAAAATGCTCTAAAGAACAGAAGTTGACAAACTTTTTTAAATATATTAAATTTAGATAGGATTCAAAAAAAATTACTTTAAGGAGATACAGATAATGAAAAAATATGACATTGTGCTCGTCGTTTTAGTATTTTCTAATTCAATCTTTATGGGGGTAATATACGGTCCTCTGATATTAGGAAATAATTTAAAGATTAACTTATTGCAACCTGACCCGAACACTGCTGGTGTACTATTAGTGTTCTTTGGTTCTGTGGCTATGATGTGTTACGGTTTCTTCTTATATCACTTATATCACCTCAAGACAGGAGATGAAAAATGAGCTGGTTGATTGATAACTTAGGATTTATCGGATGGATAATATGTGGTTTTGTTGCCTACGGCATAACAAAAGGCATCTTTGTTTACATTATAAAAAAATATTCAACTCATAATAATGATGACGGATATACAGTTGCTGGAGAATTTCTTTGTTTGGTTAGTTTTCTTGCAGGTTATGCAGGTCTTTTAATGGCTATTGTAATGTCACTTTCAGTAGGTAAATTCTCTTGGTGTCTGAAAGCACCAAAAGAGTTAACAAAAAGATTTTGGGAGATACCAAAGTTATGGTAAACTAACACAAAAAAACAAAAACGAAGGTCTTGCCTTCGTTTTTTCTTTATTTTTATTTTTAAACCTTAGATATCTTAACTTTAGTAAATGGTTGTCTATGCCCTTTTTTTGTAAAGTGTCTACTCTTTGCTCTGAATCTTATTACTCTAACTTTTTTATTCCTACCATCTTCCTCAAATACTGCTTCTACCTTTGCTCCATCTATATATGGTGTTCCTATTTTAGTTGATTTTCCGTCATCTACAAGCAAAACTTTTTCAAAAACAATCTTATCACCCTCCTTATTATCACCAGAAAGCTTCTCTATTTTAATAGAGTTTCCCTCAGAAATCTTATACTGTTTGCCTCCTGTTTCTATGATTGCGAATGTCATAATTGCTATATATTACACTATCTATCAAAAAAGTCAAAGTGAGTTTTGCATACTAAAATTTAAAACCCCACCTACGTTGAGATGGGGTCTTTTTCTATTATATTTTCTGTAAGTTCTTCCAAAGTACTCAAACCTTTTGGGGTTATTATAATACCTTGGAAATATCCTGTTTTTGCAAGGTCATTCATAGAAACTATATTAAATACTGATGCTCTTGTTTCATCCGTTATTTCAAAATAAAGACTATCTATTTCAACATCAATTTTAAACAGCTTAGGTACTCCACCAAACAATTCTTTATTTTGAAACAACTTTGCTACAATCTTATTTACCACGTCATCAATTAACATCGGCTTACGTTCCTCTTCTAGTACAAGAAGTACATAATGCAATGCTCTTTCTCTGTCAGATATACCATCAATATTCATGAACACTCTCCTCGGTTGGTAAAATTACTTAAATCTAATAAGTATTTTACATATAAAAACAGAAAAATCAACATATTTAGATATTTAATCTTTATATATGAAGATTATTCGTCATCTAATTTTGGTTTTTCAATTACCAACGACTCTATTTCAGGAGAAGTACCTGAAATTCGTACAACATCTTTATCAATCTTTTTAAGCTCTTTGTGTGCTGTATTGTAGTGATTTACCGTTGTACCCAGAGAGTTCCCAATCTTAGCCATAAATTGATCATAGTTACTTATATGTCTACCCAACTCACCTACCCTTTTTTGTATTTCTTTTGCAGATTCTTCTATCTTTAACGCACGGAGTCCTTGCATTACTGTCTGAAGATATGCCATGAAAGACGTTGGGGAAACTATTATTACGTGCTTTTCTCTAAATGCGTATTCTATTAAATCTCTGGTAGAGCTTTTTACTGAGCCCACCTTGTTTACCAATAAATCATAATATATAGCCTCAGAAGGAATGAACATGAACGCAAATTCCATAGTCCCATCCTTAGGTCTTACATATTTTGAAGTCTCATCTATTCTATTTTTTATATCTTGTACAAACAACTTTTCCAAACGTATAATTTCAGTTTCATCTTTTTCGTTGACTATACGATTGTAGTTTTCAAGAGAAAATTTTGAGTCGACTGGAAGAATTTTATCTTTTTTTGTTTTATCAAAAAATATTACAGCATCTACAATATCTCCATCAGGAAACTTATACTGAAGTTTGAAATGCTCAGGTGGTAAAACATTTTTTAATACAGTATCTAAAAAATACTCCCCCAGAACACCTCTTTGTTTTGGATTTTGTAATGTGTTTTGAAGAGTTTTTAGTTGGTCTGTTACATTAACGACTTGCCTATTTGTTTCTTTAACATGAGTTATTTGTTCTGTAATGTCACGAATTAATTTTTGTGATTCACTAAATTGTGTTTTTACTGCATTTTGCATTTGTGTTTGAGATTCACCTAGTTTCATATCAACACTGCGAGCCAAATTTTCTATTTGATTTTGTAGCATTAAAAAACTTTTATCATTACTATCTTCATCTTTCTTATCTTCATGATGACTTTTTTTGCGTACAATCATGTACCAGATTACTCCACCAACTACAATTATAGTTACAAGCGCTGTTATTATAGATATATATATTAATGATTCCATTTTCAAGATTATATCATACTTAATACATATTAAGATTTCTTCTTTTTAATAAAATACGTATATTTTATTACCTCTATTATAAGTAAGTTAAGTATACCTATTGTTACGACGAAGAATATCTCTGGTAATGTTAAGAATGTAAGTGAAAGAAGAGTACGTAGAAATGGTACAAACAATGCAAGCAACAAAGTTAACAAGCTTGCAGACAAAGCAAATATTAAATATTTATTATTCAATATATTTATTTTCCAAATTGGCTTATTTATATCTTTCAGCGAAAATGTAAAGAACATTGAATCAAGAGAAAGAAGTACAAACATTACGGTCCTAATCTCTTCTATAACCATATCTGTCTTAAGAAGAATAAAGTATACGATTGTAAGTAAACTGCCAGTAACAAGTCCCAATATAAGTATTAATTTTCGCAGATCTGGTGTTATTATGCTCCTCATCATAGGCGAGCTTGGGTTTCTTTTCATTATATTTGACTCTTTTGGTTCAAATGCGAAAGAAAAATTCATAAATCCTTCCTCAACAATATTTGTCCAAAGTATTTGAGCTGGCAAAATTGGTAACGGAGCACCAAAAGCAAGAGCTGCACCAACAACAAGAATTTCACTGAAACCAGTTGAGAGCAAATACACAACTATTTTTTTAAGATTATCTAACACACGTCTACCCTCTTCTATCGCAGCCACTATTACTGTAAAACTATTATCCAACAAAACCATATCAGATGCTTCTTTGGCAACATCAGTCCCGCTACCAAGTGCAATACCTATATTCGCACGTCTCAATGCTGGTGCATCGTTTATCCCGTCACCTGTCATAGCAACAACTTCCCCACTGTCTTTTAATACCTGAACTATCCTCATTTTTTGATGTGGCATGACTCTTGCAAATACCCTAGTTTTTTTAAGCGCAGATAATAATTCCTTGTTATTCATATTTTCTATATCAGTACCCACCAAAACACTGCCATTATCGGTTGTTATACCAACCTCAACTGCAATTCTTTTTGCAGTGTTTTTATTGTCTCCAGTGAGCATAATAATTTTTGCGCCAGCGCTTTTTGCTTCTTTTATAGAAACTGGAACATCTTTTCTAATAGGGTCATGAATTAATATAAAACCTCCAAATACTATTGAATTTAATACAGGCAAACTTTCGTCTTTTTCTGCATCAGAAAATGATGTTTCGTGTGTATCTTTATAAGCTACGCCAATAAGACGCATACCTTCACTACTTTTTTCTTCTTGTACTTTTTGAAACTCTTCTTTTATTTTTTTTGTTATTTTATTCTTTTTACCATTTATATAAAAATGTGTGGAATTCTCCAACAAGAGTTCTGGTGATCCAGCGATATATACCCTATTAAATTTAGACTCTGGAAGTTTTCGCAATGATGCGGTAAACCTTCTTTCTGATTCAAATGGGATTGTATCTAATTCAGGATTATTTTTCAAAATGATATCTTGCTTTAATCCAGACTCTAACCCAGCAAGAACAACAGCCTTTTCAACTGGTCGTCCATGTACTATCCATTCTGCAGTAGCGTCATCATATCCTTCAACAAATGCATCTGATGTTAAAATACTCATTGCCAACACATCCCTATCATCTGCACCGTCTGAAACTATTTTATTTTTTACATTTATACCTTTTTTTTGACCAAACGAAGATGCTGTTAAGATTGAGGCGACTCTCATTCTCGCTTTAGTTAGTGTACCTGTTTTGTCTGTAAGTATGACAGTTGTACTACCTAGTGTTTCAGCAGCAAGTAGATTTCGCACTAATCCTTTTTTCTTTAATATTGTTTCCATTCCTATTGCTAAAACTACAGTAACAGCAGCAGGTAGCCCTTCAGGCATAGCAGCAACAGCAATAGCTATCGCTATTAAGAACATCTCACTTGCAGGCATCCCCCTCCAAATACCTAGAAAAAAGATGACTGCTAAAACAACCGATATTGCAATAGCGATATTTCTAGCAAGTTTTTTAATACTTTTTTGAAGTGGTGTAGGATTCTCTCTCTTTTCTGACAAACTCTCTGCTATTTTACCCATTTCGGTACTGCTCCCAATTTCAACAACAACACCACGAGCAGAGCCAGACACAGCAAGTGTCCCCATCCACACCATATTATACTGCTCAGAAATAGGGATATTTTCTAATTGTTTTTGTGTATTTTTTGACACTTCTACCCACTCACCCGTTAAGATAGACTCATTCACAGATAGCTCTGTACTATCTAATAACCGTATATCTGCTGGTATAATAGCGCCCGACTCAATCAAAACTATATCTCCAGAGACAAGCTTGTCTGTTAATATAATTTTCTGTACGCCGTCTCTTATTACTGTTGCATATTTTTCTTGGGATTTTTTTAATTTTGCAAATGCATTTGATGCTTTTTCTTCCTGTATAGCTCCAATTACTACATTGATTAGAAGAGCAATCACTATCACTGTCATATCTAAAAATTCATGTAAAAAAAATGTTACCACACCTGCAATAAGCAAAACAAAAACTAAAGGACTTTTAAATTGAGCTACTATAACTTTTGATATGCTACGTGAACTTTCTGTTTTTAAGACATTGTATCCACATTTTTTTTGACGAGACAAAATCTCTTTAGATGTTAATCCTTTATAAAAATCTGTGTTTAATTTTCTTTTTAATTCAGTGAGTGAAAGTTTGTACCAATCTATTTTTATATTCGCATTCATTAATAATTATTATATCACTAACTACTATATGTTTTATAGTTTAAATTATATACCATCAATAATATTATTGACCTTTTATAGTTTATTATTTATACTTTAAAATAGAAGTTGTATTTTTGTTTATAATATAAAATAAGGAGATACGATATGTTGACCGATAAATACAAGAAATCAAGTTTCTGCTTCCCACTTCCTGGCTGTGTTGAAGTCAAATTCAAAACGGCAAGTGAATGTTGTCTAGGCGCATGTGTTGAAATTGGACAAAAAGATGGAAATGTCATGGTAAAAGATTCCAAAAACCCTAACGGCCCGACACTATCATTTGATACTGACGAATGGAACGCATTCATTAAGGGCGCCAAAGCCGGCGAGTTTGATATCCCTTCTTAATATGAGCACACCCCCAAATCGACCACACATTACTGTGTGGTCTTTTTTTTGTTAATTAGCCATAGACTATATTATTCTGGCAAAAGATTTTAAAATAATATTTGAGTTGGAAACCGGGTTTCCAACTTTTATTTTGCGACACACCGCACGACTTTTTATTTTTTAAAGTAATCTTCTTTGCTCTTCTGTTTTATTTTTTGATACACCTAGTACAGAATCTCTATACCTACAATAATCACAGTCTGAAGCTGATTCTGGTATATCTTCATCATCAAGTGTCTTTTTCAAATCTATAATTGTTTTTTCAACCCAACTATCATCACCCTTATATGGTATCAGTGTCACATCAAATTCAAGCTTACCGTTAAATACTTTTTTATCTTTGTACGCATTAGCATAGACAAAATACCCAGTATTAGACACTTTGAAACCATTTTGTCGCAGTAGCCACTGATACACTTCCATTTGTCTTTTATATCCAATATGCCAATCTTCTTCAAGTTTATCTATTTTTTCATTTTTACTTGTAGCTTTGTAATCAACCACAATTAACTCACCTTCTGGGTTTATCCATATATCATCAACAGCACCAAATACAGTAAATCCCGTTTTAGAATGTTTTGTTTCGACACCTTTAAAATTATCACGCCATACGTCCATCTTTGGATGTTCATATGGAATAGCATCAATACCGTACTTCTTCATTATTGGATGAGGAGTTTTATCTGCTCGATAAATATCAAACTCTTTTTTAAACAGATGGTCAACAGCACTATTTAAGTTAAATGGATACCCAGGCGGTCTTGCCACACCAAGTTTATTGTCTATATAAAAACATTTTTGGCACTGTTTAAAAAGGTCAATTTTTGACCTACTAAGTCGCCATCTGTCTCCTCCATAATTCCAGTTTGGATTTCTATTTGGTTTATAATATCCTGACATTAAATCAAATTGTATCACAACGAACACCAAAAACTAAACCTGCCAAGATTATCGGCAGGTTTAGTTTTTGTAAATTACACAAATTTTTTATCTTATTCGTATTGCGTTGAATGTAGATTTTACGACTTTGCCAGATTTATCAGTTACAATAGCATCTTTTTTGTGATCAAAAAGATTGTCTCCATTATCTGAGTACAGAACCGCATAATAAACTCCCCCTTCTACTGTATTTCTTAACAAATCAACAAGTCCTTTGTATGTTCCAGCATCAAATCTTTGTGCTCCAAGTATATTACCTAGTTTACCGTCATTGTCTTCATGAATAGCAATCCATCCACTACCTTCAAGTGTTACTGAGTCAACAACTACCCTTAGCCCAGCTGGCTGGTCACTCACAGTGAGGCTACTTTTTGAAGAAACTTTTTTATCTACAACAATAACATTTGTTTTATTATTTGTAGTATTTTTTATCTCTTTATCATTTGCAACAGTATTAGTTACTTCTTTTTTTGTATCAGTATCTTTTTTCTTTGTTATATTCAAAACTTTTGAATTAATTACTAGATAGTATCCTCCTGCACCTATAATCACTCCTATTAAAAAAGAAATGATTAAATTCTTCTTTGAATATTTTGTCTGCTTTGTCTTTTCTACATATTCTGTCTCATTTGAACTATTTTGATATTCCATAAGCTATTTTTATACTAGACTTTGTAATTTCGCCATTATATCACAACTTTTTATAAATACCAGAAAACACCCAGAAAGCCTCTTTTATCGTCGACAAAAGAGGCTTTCTGGGTGTTTTATAGACTATATTAACAATAACTATTATTTATGTATATTTTATGAAATAACCCCACCTCCAATACACTCTTCCCCATTATACAGAACCAATGATTGTCCTCTAGCTACATTT
>CAZTTV010000003.1:0-6296 GCA_964616385.1 uncultured Candidatus Saccharibacteria bacterium
AGCCAATGGTACTGTGCCATATATTATTGGTAAGTTTTTTGATGCAATACTTGAGCCTACAGTGGTGTTTGTGGGAAGCGCTGCCCAAATGCCAATGTGGCTTTTGCTAATGATAATTTTTGCAGTAGTGCAGATAGTTGCTGATGTGGTTGACTGGCGTAATTCAATAGAGAGGTCACGAATAGCTACAGATATCCTCTCGCGTTATATTGCAAGAGCATTTGCCTATTTATTGAAGTTACCGGTTTCTTTTCATGTTAATAGAAAGGCTGGGGAAGTTAGGGAGAGTATAAACAGGGCAGGCAATGGTATGTCTAATATTATTGATCAAGTTATTATCAACCTTGCCCCACAATTTTTAAGTATCGGAATTGGTATTGCTATATCATTTGCTATAAATTGGATACTTGGTGTCATTCTTGTTTCAGGCGTATTTATATATTTGGTTACTTTAATGAAAATAGTTTCTCCAATTGCAGAGCTTACACGCAAAGGGAATAAAGCATGGGTTATGGCATATGGTTATTCATATGACGCAGTATCTAATTTTCATGCTGTGAAGAAGTTTACAACGGAAGAACATGAATCAAAGAATATTCATAAAAAGTTTATAAATGTTGCAGCGAGACTTTGGCATAAGGTAGAAAAAAAATGGAGTAATATCTCGTTTTACCAAAGAGTTATTGTGACGATTACGAGAGTGTTAATTTTTATTGTGTCTGTTTTTCTTATTCAAAAAGGAAGTATTACGATCGGTGAACTTATCGCGTTAAATGGGTATGCCTCTATGGTATTTGGTCCGTTTGTAGTACTTGGTATGAATTGGCAGACTATTCAAAATGGACTTGTGCGCATAGAGGAGGCGGAGAAGGTGTTGACTACACCAACTGAAATATACAAGCCAAAAAATGCTGTGATATTGAAAAATATGCGAGGTGATATTGAATTTAGTAGTGCCAGTTTTTACTACAAGAAAAAGAATGGAAATGTTTTGAAAGATATAAATTTCAAAATTAATGCAGGAGAAACAGTTGCGCTTGTTGGCGAATCCGGTGTTGGTAAAAGCACATTAGTTGATTTAATTTCAGGATATTATTTCGTACAGAAGGGTAAAGTGCTTATTGACGGTACTGATGTAAAAAGAATTAATCTAAAATTTTTACGAAAAAATATTGCGGTTGTCCCACAGGAAGTTGCTCTTTTTAACGACACCATAAAGACAAATATAAAATATGGTAATTTTAAGGCAAGTGACAAAGAAATTAAGTTGGCTGCAATAAAATCACACTCCGATATTTTTATAGACAAATTTCCTAAGAAATATGAACAGGCTGTTGGTGAGAGAGGTGTCAAGCTCTCTGTTGGGCAGAAGCAACGAATTGCAATTGCACGTGCTATATTGCGTAATCCAAAAATATTGATATTAGATGAACCAACAAGTGCACTTGATTCAAAGACAGAACGATATATTACAGAATCTCTTGACGATCTAATGAAAGGGAAAACTACTTTTATTGTGGCTCATAGATTAAGTACAGTACGAAAAGCTAATATGATATTGGTTTTTGAAGAAGGTAGTATTGTTGAGAAAGGAAAGCACGATGAACTAATGAAAATTAAAAATGGAATATATAAGCAAATGTATGAAATGCATGTAGGGTTGTCGTAACTTACATAAAATTATTATTTCAAACTTATCATCGAGATTTTAATAAATATTCAATTACACAAACAGAAAAATCCGCATATGCGGATTTTTCTGTTTACTATTCCTCTCGCGAGAAGAAAAATTATTTTACTGCGTCCTTAAGAGCTTTAGCTGCGCGAAATTTTGGAACTCTCATTGCTGGAACCTGTACAGGCTCACCTGTTCGTGGATTTCGTGCTGTTCTAGCAGCTCTTTCTTTTGCTGAGAAAATACCAAGACCAGCAATTGAAACTTCGTTACCACTTTTTAGTGTGTTAACTATTGATTCAATAACTGTTTCAACTGCGCGCTCTGCGTCAGCCTTAGATGTACCGATTTTTTCAGCAATTGCTTCTGCTAATGATGCTTTGTTCATATTTTTTAAGTGTTTGTGTTTAAATTATATATTTAAATTTTTATCAAACAAAAACAATATTTAAATTATAAAATTTCGACCAATTTGACTATCTTCAATCCCTGATATTGCAATATATTTCAGGGCTAGATACCTGAATACTATTATATAATAAGGGGTTTTTAGTGCAAGTTTAAATTGCGCAGTATTTGGAGTTCATTCATATTAGACATAAAAGCTATATTTTACATAGTATATGAGAGATTGTATTATCTTGCGTATTCTATTGATCTAGTTTCTCTTATTATGTTTACTTTTATTTCTCCTGGGTATTTTAGTTCTTGTTCTATGCGATTTGCTATATCACGAGCTAGTTTCTTTGCTTCTAAGTCAGTTATTTCTTCAGGTGTTACAAAAACTCTTATTTCTCTTCCTGCTTGAAGTGCAAATGATTTTTCAACACCATCAAATGAAGTAGCAATTCCTTCAAGATCTTCTAATCGTTTTAGATAATTCTCAATCGTATCACGTCGTGCACCAGGTCTTCCTCCTGATATTGCATCTGCTGTTTGAACAATTACAGATTCTATAGTTTCATAAGGATATTCTTCATGATGAGACTGCATCGCTTTTATTATTTTTTCATCAGCTCCAAATTTTTGGAGTATTCTTCGGCCTATTTCTACATGAGTGCCTTGGACTTCATGATCAACTGCTTTTCCTATGTCATGCAACAAAGCTCCTGCTTTTGCTATTGCGACGTCAGCTCCTAGCTCTTCAGCAAGCATACCTGCGATGTGTGACATTTCAATAGAATGTTGAAGTACGTTTTGTCCGTAACTTGTTCGGAAATAAAGTCTACCAAGTATAGATATAATTCGTGGGTCGAGATTAAATACCCCACATTCATAAGCAGCTTGATCTCCCTTCTCTTTTATTATTTTATTTATTTCTTCGCGAGCTTTTTCTACCATTTCTTCTATTTTGACTGGCTGTATTCTCCCGTCCAGTATAAGGTTTTCAAGGGCAATTTTCGCTACTTGTCTTCTTATTGGGTCAAATGACGAGATAGTTATTGTACCAGGTGTATCGTCTATTATTACATCAACACCAGAAGCTCTTTCAAATGCACGTATATTACGTCCTTCTTTTCCTATTATCTTACCTTTTATGTCATCAGATGGTAGCGCTACACTAGTAGACATAACGTCAGATGCAGTAGAGCTCGCAAGTCTTTGGATTATTGTTGATAAAATTTCTTTTGCTTTATTATCAAGTTTTTCTGTATTTACTGTTTCAAGCTTTTGAATACGAATTAATAAGTCATCTTCACTATTTTTCTCAATATCTTTGATAAGTTTTTCTGTTGCCTCTGCCTCAGAAAGTCCTGAGACTTTTTCCAATTCTTTTTGTTTTTTCAGTTCAATTTCCTCAGCTTTTTCTCGCAATGTCTTAACTTCAGAAATCCTCTCTTTTATCTCTTCAGCCTGTTTGTCTATATCAAGTTGTCGTTTGTCTAGCAAGCTTTCTTTGTTAATAAGACGCTCCTCCGTTTTTTTACTCCGAGCGTCTTTCTCTTTTTCCTCCAACTTTACTTTTTCTAGTGTGTTGGTTGCTTTTTTGTCTGCTTCCTCTGTGATTTTTTGAGCTTCTTCCTTTGCAGTCAGCGTCATTTTTTTTATTTCTAGCTCCATAGAACCTCGTTTACCCACAGTTAAAATCCAACGTAAAAAATAACCAAGAGCCAAACCAAAAAGTCCTGCTCCGGAGACAGATATAAGTATAAATATTTTTAAGTCCATAAGCGTTTTTTTGCTTAAAAATCTGTAATAATCACTGCTTTATAGTGACATTAAATTCTATATTTTAGTAATTCGAATTGTTTTCTTTCTTATTTTCTATTGAAACAAAAGTATATTTGTAAAAAAATTCTATAAGTAGTTCCAAAAAAGTGTGATTTATGGTCATTATTTTCATATAGTCATTGAACAGTTCTTTAAACAATTATTTTTATTTCCTGCTATACCCAGTATTTGTTCAAAAATGCGGTAAATTCACGGTAAATAGCAGGATTTTTGGTTAATAAATGATTGTAAATTCATATTAGCAGACTATATAAGGATTGTCCAATTTAACTTTATTTGCAGTTAGTTTGTTTGAAAATTAAAATCTTGGATTATATTTTATAATTTATATTTACCAACAAGACCTTGTGGGCGATAAAGCATTAATAATACTAATATGACACCGTATACAATTTGTCTCATCTGTGCAGCCACATCAGTAGGGAAACCAACAAATCGCAACGCTTCAGGCAAAAGTATTAAAAATAACGCACCTATTATCGCTCCGCGCAGACTCGCCAGTCCTCCGAGAATAATAATTGCGACAATAAAAATTGACTCCATTACAGTAAATGTTGAGGGGTCTATAAAAGTAATATAAGAGGCAAACAAAGAACCAGCGACAGCCGCCATTGCCGCACTAATCATAAAAATAATAAGTTTATAATAAATCGTATTATATCCGAATATTTGTATTGTTTTTTCGTCTCCACGAATTGCTTTGAGTACTCTTCCAAAAGATGAGTTTACAATCATACGAGCAATTATGAAGGTTAATATTAAGAAAAAAAGAGCTAAAAGTAAAAAAGAAAAATTTGATTTAAAAGCAAAACCAAAAATTTCAGGTCTTGAAATACCGGGTATGCCTAATGGACCACGTGTTAATTCTTGCCAATTCAAGAATACGGCAAATACAATTGTATTAAATCCAAGCGAGGCAAGCGCGTAATAATCGTCATCAAATTTACTAAGTACCATACCTATTAAAAATCCAATTAATAGAACAACCACGATACCTATAATTATAGACATAAAAAATCCAATACCTGTTGTTGTTAAAAGTATTGCCGTTACATATCCACCAAGTCCATAAAAAGCTGCGTGTGTAACAGACAAAAGACCAGTATAACCAACAATTAGATCTAAGCTTATTCCTAATATTGCATATATTGCAAAAAGTATTGCTAAGTGGATTAAGTATTCCATAGATTATTTTTTAATGATACCGGAAGGTCTGAATATTAAAAAGGCTATTAACAGCACAAAAGCAATCGCGTCTTTCCATTCACCGGAAATTTTCCAAATACCAAAGTTCTCAATAAAACCAAGTAAGAACGAACCAATAAACGCTCCGTATATATTACCGGCTCCTCCGATAATCGCCGCGATAACCCCTTTCAATAAAAGCGCAAATCCCATTGTTGGTTCAATGCCTGTATCAAATCCAACCAAAATACCTCCAAGTCCTGCGATTGCTGATCCAATAAAAAAGACATATCCTGTTATTTTGTCTGTATTTATTCCAACAATTTTTGCTACCTCTTCATCATCGTTTATTGCTTTAATGGCCTTACCGAACATTGTGTATTTCAAAATTAACATCAATCCTACCGTAGACACAATCGCGGAAGCTAAAATAATAATTTGTGTTTGTGTTATCACACCACCCATAATTTCATAAATCTTCTCTGTGTTAATATTAACTGAAAATGTTTGAAATTGTGAAGTAAATATAATAGCAATAATCGCTTGGATTGCTGTAAAAGCACCCAGTGATGCAACAAGCAATATCATATTAGATGCACCCTTTCTTCGTAAAGGTAGATAAATAATTTTATCTGAAATATACCCTGCAATTCCGGCAACTAATACACCAAGAACAATTGCTAAAAACATATTTAATCCAAGGATTTTTCCTATATAAAATACTGTATACCCTCCTATTGCAGCCATTACACCATGAGTCAAATTGAAAAACTTTGTCGTTCCGTATATTAAATTAAAGCCCAGAGCAATTAGAGCATAAATTGATCCAGCTATAATGCTATTTATTATAAGTTGCGGTAGGATATTCATATTATTAAACTGAAAATTAGAAACAGGAAATCATGTATTAATATGTCTAAGAATACTCGATTTCAAGCTTAATTTCAAACAAAAATATCACATAAATGCAAAAGCATTTCAGTGATATTTATTGTTTAAAGAATCCAATTTTATTTAGTGTAATTTGTTGCTTTATTCCCTTTAATAATCATATATATTTCCGAGCCGAGGAGTGAACATTGGTTCAATACCTCGTGCCTTTAGGACCAGGAACCTTTATAAAGTTTATAAAACTAAAAGTGTGGCTTTTTATCGTTTCTATTCTGTACTTTCAACTTTCAGCTTTTTACTTTCTACTTTCAAC
>CAZTTV010000003.1:6396-28207 GCA_964616385.1 uncultured Candidatus Saccharibacteria bacterium
CTTTCAACTTAACTACGCTTTCGCCAAAAACACCTTCTCTAGTACATCACTACTCAATATCTCTTCCGATGTTCCTTCTTTTGCAATTTTCCCTTTGTCCAAAACATATGCACGGTCCGCGATACTCAAAAGCGTTTTTATGTTATGTTCCACAACAATGATTGCTGTTTTATGTTGTTCGTTTATATCTTTAATTTTTGCAAACACTTCTTTTACAATTTTTGGGGCAAGACCAAGTGATGGTTCGTCAAGTAAAAGCACCCTTGGATTTGTCATAAGTCCACGTGCGAGTGCTAACATTTGTTGTTGCCCACCAGAAAGTGTTCCAGACTTCGCGTACCGTTTTTGCTTTAATATAGGGAAAGTTTTCATAACTTCTTTAATTCTATCCCGCACTTTGTTTTTATCTTTAACTATAAATCCGCCGATTTCCAGATTTTCCTCCACAGTCAAATGAGTAAACACCCTTCGCCCTTGTGGAACAAATGAAATTCCTCTCTGAACCACTTGGTGAGATATTGGAGTGAACGATTTTTCATGCCAAAATATCTTACCCTTCGCAATTGGAGCAAGTCCAAAAATAGCTTTCAAAATGGTTGATTTACCAGCGCCATTCGGACCCATAAGTGCAACGATTTCACCCTCGTCTATTTCTACACTTGCCCCGTCAAGCGCCTTTACTCCGCCATAGTGTACATATATATCTTTAAGCTGTAATAAAATTTCCTTTTTCATAATTATTCACCAAGATACGCTTCTATAACTTCTTTTTTGTTTAAGACTTTTTCGGGAGTTCCTTCAGCAAGAAGCTTCCCGTTGTCCATCACGAACACGTTGTCCGACAATTGCCGTATTAAATCCATATTATGTTCAATAAGCACAACTGTTTTTCCTTGTTTTTTTAAATCTTTGATTATAGACACTATAATTTTTATCATTTCAGGGAAAAGACCCGCAAAAGGTTCATCAAAAAGAAAGATTTGCGCTTTTGTCGCTATCGCCCTTCCGATTTCAAGAAGCTTTCTCTGTCCATACGAGAGATTTTCCGCGAGCTCATCTCGTTTCTCCCAAAGGTCGACTTTTTTAAGCACCTCTTTCGCTATATTCGCGTGGTATTCTTTATGTTTCTCAAAAATCGCACTAAAAACATTTCGTTTCGTAAGTACAACTAAAATATTGTCTATAACAGTCATTTGTTCAAAAAGCCGTACATCTTGAAAAGTACGTGTTATCCCGTAGGATAAGATTTTGTTTGATTTTATTCTTTCAAGATTATTGGATTCATTTAGAATAATCATTCCTTTGTCAAAAGGGAACATTCCAGAGAGTAGATTTATGAGTGTAGTTTTCCCTGACCCATTCGGACCGATAATGCTTGTTATTTCTCCTTTTTTAATATTGATAGATAGATTATTTACTGCTTTTACCCCATCAAAATGCTTTTCTAATCCACGTACATTAATTGAATTGATAATCGACAGTTCCTTTGTTTTAGAATTGTTCATTAGTTTAATTTTAGCAAAATATATACAAAACAAAAAGTGGCTATTTTAGTAAAACAATCAATTTGCTGAAGGATGACTTTAACAACATCTAAACTATATTTTTTAGCGAACTTGCTTTTTTGAATCTCGTACACGCCGTGATGTTTTGTTTCTAAGAGATTACACCACAAAAACCAATTTATCTTCTGAGAGGTTATCTGGAATTGAACAATCCGGGAATGCGGTTATCGTATAAAATGGAAGTTGTTTTGTTTCAACAACCTCTACGCTAATTGTCTTTGTAGAGAATAATTTTATTTCTGAACCTGAAATAGTATTTACAATAATCATATTCTCACCAATACAGTTACTTCGAGAAACACGCTCGATTCTTTTCTTGTCTTTTTCAGGCATATTTTTTATTGGTAAACAATTTATTCTACCAACAGGAAATTTATAATCAAATATAAATGTGGCAACTTTATTCTCAAGATTATCAATCCAATAAATTTTGTTATTAAGTAGCAATTCTTGAAATTTCTGCTGGATTATTTCCAGTAATTTCCTTGGGGTTTCAATGTCAGTAATATTTTTGTCAAATTTGGAGCTGATTGTTTTAATGGCATTTTCAATATCAATTTGTGAAATTTTTGAAGGGACAAATTTCTTTTGATTGTAGTCATAGTACCAATATAACTGGCCTGTAAGAGTTTCTTTATATGAATCATCTACAAATTTAAAGTGTCTCAAAAGATGAAATTCATTTGTTGAATTGATAATCGGTAGTCCCTTTGTTTTAGGATTGTTCATTAGTTTAATTTTAGCAAAATATGTACAAAACAAAAAGTGGCTATATGATACCACTTTTTGTTTTGTATATTGATAAATTTAAAATTAAGTTTTATCTACAAATTTTCCATTTTCCATTGTTTTAATTTTAAACTGTGGAATTCTAACCCCCACTTTATCAAAGATCACTGCTCCACCCGCGCCCTCGAAGTTAGCCCCTTTAATATTGCTTGTCCATTTTTTACCGTCCTTATCATACGTTTTCATAAGTAGATTAAAAGAGTCATATGCCCAATCAGTAGCAATACCTGGCTCTTCGTCATATCTTTCTTTGTATAACCTAACAAAGTCTTCGTTCATTGAAGTTTCAATATTCATAGCAATACTACCGTTTAGTACTATTAAAGAATCGCCAAGAATTCTTTTGTAGTCATTAATACCCGTTTGAATATTTGCATCAAAGATAAATTTCGGTATGTCTTTTGTTTGTTTCAGTATTTCCTTAATAAGCAGAGCACCTTGATCTGGCGTTGCTAGAAACACAATAGCAGAAGGATTTTTGGCAAGGATTTTTGTCGTTACTGTTCTGTGCTCCTTTGTGGCTAAATCAAGTTTGTATTCAACAAGGTTTCCACCATACCCTCTTTTGAAGGCTTCAAAAAATCTGATAAAAGTAGTGTTATTGCCATAAATTATCGCTACATTCTCTAAATTCAAGTTTTTGGTATATTCTCCTAACTTTTCTTCTGCGACAATATTTCCCGGAGTTATTTGGAATACGTTGTCATTTGTAGGCTCTCTTTCTTGTTCACCACCTTGAATAACCGGCAGGTCTGTTTTTGTGACGGAACTATATATAGCTCCAATGGTCGGAGATGTTAAATTTATAAGCGCGTCTATTTTGTTAATTTCTGTAAGTTTTTTATATGCGCTCAATCCCTTTTTGGGATCAAACCCATCATTTTCTATTATTATTTCAACATTACTTTCTGGATTTTCTTTTTTATAATTTTCATATGCAAGCACAACACCTTTTTTGTAATTTTCTCCAACAAAGGAATATTCTCCAGTTAGTCCAGTAATTAATCCAATTTTTATATTAGATGGTTTGGAGGAAGGCTGTAATAAAACATATCCTCCCCACAAAACACCAAGAACAACAACACCAATAATTATTTTTATATTTCTATTCATAATAAAAAATTGTTAAATTTATAAACTTCACTGATAATTCTAAATCATTTCTTTGAAAATTCCAACAAAGCTGAAATTCTCAAAAAATGGCGGGAACAGTTTAATCTATTTGTTCCCGCAGGAGTATAAACCCAAAGTATCAGTTAAGCTGATTGATGTTGCCACGCTTCTTTGGGAAAGCGCCGAATCTCCGTTTCCGGTTTTTCAAGTTTCCCCACCCCTATTTATTAGGTCGAGGCGGGCGTTCGCCCTTTGAGCCAGCTGCCAGTACAGTTTTCATGGCTTCCTCCTTGCATCAGATTTACCCTCGATGTTTAGGGGTTGCAATTAGGAATGGTTTGCAACGACCAAAATAAATATTCTGTTTCGCTTTTTTAAGCTCATCAGTAGTGAAATATATCACTAGACAGAAGCCAGTATCGTTGGCTAATCGGTTAGCATTGCACTAACAACCATTTTCTGTTCCCAAGTATGGTTACTCGGCGGGTTCTCAAGCGAGTTTTTGAAAACTCTCTCCGCAGATTTCCACTCGCTACACGAGTAATGGAGTCCAAAGTTCAAGTTCTCGCTTGTTTAAGGCGTTTACTTGTTCTTTAAACATTGGTGAAAATTCTTTTGTTTTGAGAAAATTTTTATCCCAAACAAAATAGAATTCACCATCCCAGAGGAGCTCCACATTAGATGTGGTAGTAACGCTGTCAGGGCGGTAGATAATCCTACTGCCGTTCGAGGTTTCAGCAACTAAGCTGTCGCCCGCAATACTAGGCGTCCAAGAGAACTCTTTGAGGGTGTCTCTTAGTATTCGCACAAACTCCAGGTCGTAGAGATTGATAAGTTTTGGTATTCCTTCCAAAAGCGTATCAAATCCTTTCCTTACTGACTTGTCGTCAGTGAAGATGACAGAACCGCGCTTTGCGGTTTCTGGGAATGCGAGTACGAGAGCAACAGACATTGGAACATCAAAATCCCTAAGTCGCGCCTCAAACTCACTCCAGCCGTCAAACGAGAATGGACTGAAGGCCGATGATACAATTGGATCATATCCAAGCGCTTTGAGACGCAGGATAGTATTCCAAGCTATATCAAACGAACCAACTTTCCCTCTCTGACGGTCGTGTGCTTCTGGTGCTCCATCAAGAGATATGTTGATGTAGGTGTACTTTGGCAGAAAATCTTCTCTGCGAAAAATAGTGTACCCGTTATCAACAATCCCTACAGGAATATCTTTCGCGAAGCATTCCTCGATGAAGTGTTCACCTCGCTTGGCAAGAGTGCGACCGGCATAAGTTACCGGTACACCAAGCTTTGCGATGTGATTCACATGAGTTTCCCAAGAAATTTCACCTTTTGGAGACTTCAACTCATGAGGCCAGTAGCAGTGTTCACATTTCAAGTTGCATTCTGCAACAGGATTTGCGTCTACTCGAGTGATATTAGGCGAATGAAGTTTGCCTTTCAGCCAAAACTGGATTGGTTTCATGTTGTATCTCCTCAGGCATTTGTTTTTTGATTTGAAGAACAGTCTCTTAACTTTCTGACAAAATTATATAATAAAAATACTTGACAGTAAAATCTTTATATTGTTTTGTTTCTCTATCTAGATAACCCCTTATTTTAGAACATATACTATATATTATAAATGTCGGAAAAACTTGACAGAATGTGCAGTTCTGATAGAATATGAACATAATATGGATAAAAAACTGTCAAAAGAACATATTCGCTTACTAGGATTTTCTAGAAAAGAGGTTGAAGTTTTAGATGCTTTGCGTGCAAAAAAAACAACTCCACTGCTTATCTCTGAGTATACAAAGGTTTCTCGTCCAGCAATATATGAAATACTTGACCGTCTACATAAGCGCGGTCTTATAAAAAGCAACATACAAAATGGTAAAAAGTACTGGTCGCAGGCAAAGGAGATAGATTTGGAAGAAGAATTATATAGCACAAAAAAACAACTTTTTAATATTGAAGAGGGGACTGAAGAAGTGAGGGGGTTAAGTGATTCAGCGGTTATTGTGCATCGTGGGTCGCTTGCAACTCGTAATATCTTGGAAGATATATTTAAGAATCATAAAAACCAGCGATTTTACGGTATTCAAGGAGATAAGGTTGCTCTCGGTTGGAATAAGATATTTGGTGGTAAAGGAATAGATGAACTTAATCGCTCTTTGAAAAAGAACAGATTTATTTCTGAACTTATTGTACCAACAGACTTTTTTAGACGACAAACAAAACTTTTGGGTCAACAGTGGGCAAAAGATTTTGAAGGACGTACAGCCATAACGCACGAAATTGACGAGGAGTATTTTCAAAATGCAGGGCAGATATTCATATTTAAGAATTCATTGTATCTAATAGCAATGAATGAGAAAATTATTATTGAAGTTAGAAATTCTGAAATACAGAAACTTGTTTTGTCTATGTTCAAATTTATTCAAGATCATTCACGCAAGATTGATGTAAATGCGATATTGAGGGAGCTTATAAAAGAAGAGATTAATTCACTTATTAAATAATCGGAACAACCCGCCCTTCTTTTATTGTGTTTATTTCAGTCGACTGAAATCGTACTCCATTTTCATCAAATAGAATATCACCACTAGGGCCAGAAGTTTTGGTATTCTCAATATTATTAACCCATTTCTCAGGATTTTGAGACCAAGCATCTATAAGAACATTAAACGAATCATATCCAAAATCGGCAAGAAAGCCTGGTTCACTACCGTACCTGATTTTATACGCTTCTTTGAATGATTCAGCATCTCCGCCTTTAAAATAGAGAGAGATTGCGCCGTTTATCATATTTGTGTCGCCAAGAATTCTTTCATAGTCGCCAAATCCTGTTTGAAGTTGTGCATCGTAGACTAGGCTAATTTGTTTATCTCCCTTGAGCGTTAAAATTTCCTTTGTTAACAAAGCTCCTGATTGTGGGTTCATTAAGAAAACAATTGCGTCAAAATTACCACTAATTATCTTTGTCGCAGTATCTCTAATGTTGGCAGTTCCTTGGCTTACAATGGCTGTATATGGAGTATCATACGCGTCTGAAAAAGCTTTAAAAAAATTATTTCCTGCTACGCTGTTTTCATAAATAATTACTGTATTTGAAAAGCTCATATTTTTTGTTAAGTATTTGGCAAATTCAACAAGAGCATGGTTTCCATCCGGACTTGCTTGAAAAACATTATCCTTAGATGCCGCGCGACCTGACACTCCTATATTTATGGTTGGTAATTTATCTTCAACTACTATGTCATACATAGCATCGTTTGGTGCGGCTAAGGTGGCGCTTATTAAAGCAACAATATTATCTATTGTTCGCAGTTTATTCAATGCGCTTATTGCTTTTGGTGCAACACCCTGATCATCTTCAATTACAAGATTAATTACAGCACTGGGATTTTTCTTCACATATTCTTCTTTTGCAAGCTGTATTCCTCTTGTCATATTTTCACCAAAAATTGCAAACTCACCAGTCATAGGAGCAACAACCCCTATTGTGATTTGATTTGGAATATTGCTATTCCTATATACAAATTGCCATACACCAATGACTGCAATAAGAACAACAACACCAATAATTATTTTTATATTTCTATTCATAATAAAAAATTGTTAAATTTATAAACTTCACTAATAATTCTAAATCATCTCTTTGAAAATTCCAACAAAGCTAAAATTCTCAAAAAATGGCGGGAACAGAAATTTCTTGCTTCCGTAAGAGTATAAACCCAAAGTATATTAGTTAAACTGATTGATGTCGGTATGCTTCTTCAGGAGAGCGATTATCATTACGCTAACAACTATTTTCTGTTTCTAGACGTGGCTATCTGGTGAATCCTCAAGCAGGTTTTTGAAGAATAAAAAACTATCTCTTAGTTTTCTGACAAAATTATATATCAAAAACACTTGACAGTAAAATATTTATATTGTTTTGTCTTCATACTTAAATGAGCCTTTATTTTAGAACATGTTTTGGGTATATAAAGTGTCAGAAAACTTGACAAAAAACATCAATCCAATATACTTTTAGTATGAAAATACTATCAGAAGAAATAAAATTACTTGGGTTATCAAATAAAGAGCTTCGTGTATTAAATGCTTTACGAGCAGGTAAATCAACACCTCTTACAATGTCTGTATATGCAAGAGTACGTCGCCCCACGGTATATCAAATACTACCGCGACTAAATAAGCGCGGTCTTATAAAAAGTAATATACAAAATGGTAAAAAGTATTGGTCGCAGACAAAAGATGGTGACTTAAACAAAAAACTATATGAAACAAAAAAAGTACTTCTTAACTTTGAAGAGGGGAAAGAGGAGATATTTGGACTTTTTGATTCAACTGTTGTTGTGTACCGTGGAGCTATTACAATTAGAAAACTTATGAAAGATATTTTCAAAAATCATAAAAATCAAAAAATCTATGGTATTCAAAGTGACACAACAACATCTGGTTGGAATAAAATATTTGGAGTTGAGGGTACAAATGAAATTAATCGTTCAATCAAGAAAAATGGAATAATTGTGGAGTGTATACTGCCGTCTGGGTGGTTTGAACGACAAGCAAAACTATTTGATAAAAAATGGGCAAAAGATTTTGTAGGACGTTCAGCTGTAACTCACGAAATTGATGAAGAATATTTTCAAAATGCGGGGCAAATATTTATATTCAAGAATTCATTATATTTAATAGCAATGAAAGAAGAAATTATTATTGAAATTAAAAATTCTGAAATACAAAAGCTGATTCTTTCCATGTTCCATTTCATTCAAGATAACTCACGTAAAATTGATGTAAATGCGATATTGAGGGAGCTTATAAAAGAAGAGATTAATGAAGTAAGTTGAATATCCTTCATTGATTGAAAATCATTTTTGTGAGTGGTATACGATTTCCGCTACTCATCATCGGTTCACTTTGACTTCTATATTCTTCATCCATATCAACAAATCCCATTTTCTCATAAAAATCTTTTGCTCGCGTGTATATTGCGAATTCTGTGGTAACTGGCTTATCTCGGGGGAGTAACCTCAAGGACTCTACCCAAAGGCTTGTTCCAATTCCTTTTCCTGAATATTCTGGGAGAACATATAGCGATAAAAGTTGAATTTCTCCAGTGTTAATTTTAAGGCGGATAAAGCCAACAACATTTTCTTTGTCCTTTGCGACAAGAGAAATATCATCATCTTTTTGAAGCATAGCTCTTTTTCTAAACATTTCAATCTGCCCGTCTTCACTTTCGGTATACATTAGGTCAATATCTCTTTTGGTGATACCAAACTGTTCATTCACATATGTGTCATACCAAGTTTTTTTTATAACCTCGTTTATCTTTTCAGCGTCATTCGGTTTTGGTTTTGAAATAGTAATCATTAAAATTATTATACGATTTTTCTGTATTTTTTGGAATTAAAACTACCAAGATTACTGGAGTACAGTGTTTAAAGGTAGTTACTAAACAACCAAAACGCCATTAAGTCCGTAGGATTTAATGGCGTTTTGGGTTAATTTTATTTTTCAGTTTATTTTGAGTTGTTTTTGTTCTTCATTATATCATCTATAAGTCCGTATTTCTTTGCTTCATCTGCTGACATATAAAAATCTCTTTCAACATCTTTTTCAATTTTTGAAATTGGTTGACCAGTATTTTTTGATAAAATTTTGTTTAGATTTTCACGAGTTTTCAGTATGTGTCTTGCTGTGATTGCAATATCTGTTGCTTGTCCTTCTGCTCCACCAAGAGGTTGGTGTATCATAATCTCTGAGTTTGGAAGTGCATATCGTTTGCCTTTAGCACCAGAGGAAAGCAACCATGCACCACCAGATGCGGCCATTCCTACACATATAGTACTAACGTCGGGTCTTATGTGGTTTATCGTATCAATCATTGCTAGTGTTGATGTTACACTTCCACCAGGAGAGTTTACATAGATGCTTATATCTTTTTTTGGATCTTCTGATTCAAGAAATAATAGTTGTGCTATAACTATATTTGCAAGATTATCATCTATTACTCCACCTAGAAATATTATTCGCTCTCTAAGTAGTCGAGAATAGATATCATATGCTCGTTCACCAAATTGGCTTTTTTCTATTACTGTTGGTATTAACATGGTTTTAAGAATAGCGAATTATTAATCAAGAATCAAGTTTTTTAGGTTTTATAATTTTAAATTAGTTAATATTTAACGATGTATTTACAAATTGCACATAATTTGCTTATATTAGCTTAGAACTTGATTGTGTTGCTTATTGTAAATTTATCATAAATTAGGAGAATAAGATTATGTTGTCTGGGTATGTATTAAACGAAAAATCTTCAGAAGATATATTACTTACAGATAAGAATATTTGTAGGCATTGTGGCGGTATATTTAAATATTATCGTGAAAGTTACACATGTATCTTTTGCTCGCGTGAATTTGGGCATAAGTGTGATAAATGCCTCTTTCAGAAGGAGAAATAGCTTTCAAAACATTCAGTATTACAATACTGGATGTTTTTTATTTATTTTGGCTATCTAAAAATTCAAATACTTTTTCATTTATCAATATTGTTTCAACATATATTTTTGCGCGGTCTATATCTGCGTCTTTGTAGTGTTCTAATATTATTTTTGCTTCACGTTCAATATCTTCATCTTTTGGTTTAATATCTTCTATTGTTGCAATTTTGTTTAATATTATTTGTACCTTAGATCGTTTCTCAGCATCGCTATGCCATTCTTTCCGTAAATCTTCTTTAGTTTTTTTGATGTGTTTTAAGTATTCTTCAAATTTTAATCCCATTCTCGAAATATCCCCTTCAAATTGACCCATCATTTTATCAAGTTCACTTTCTATTACAATATTTGGCAGTGTAATTTTTGAGGCTGTGATAATTTTATCCATCATATCCATTCTCCTTTTTTGTATTTCTCTTGTTTCTTTCTCTTTTTGTATATTTTCACGTAATTTATTTTTAAAATCCTCAGTATTTTTAAAATCCCCTAGGGTTTTTACAATTTCGTCAGTCAGTTCTGGTGTAGGTTCATCCTTTTTATCTTTATTTTTATCAGAATCTTTTTTTTCAACGACAGACGTACTTTCTGAGTTTTGTTTTTGGCGCGTCTTTAAAATATTGTCTATTGCGTCAGACATTTCTTTATCTTCTACGGTAACTTTACCACTCTTCGGAAAATCTGCAGATATCTTTTTATAGTCTGAAATTTCTACCTCAGGCATTGTAGATGTTTTTATTTTGAAACCTAATGGAGAACCTTTTGCTATTTTTGTAATAGATACTTCGGGTCTTCCTAATGCATCTATTTTATTTTCAGTTAGGATTTTAGGGTAAGCAACTTCTATTGCACGTTCTGCCATCTCTTCAAGTATTGGCATTTCACCTATCTTTTGTATAAGAATATTTTCAGGTACGTTTCCTTTTCTAAATCCGGATACTTCAATATTTTGCGATAGTTTATTAATCGCTTTTTTCCTATTTGATTCAAAATCATCGGCATTAATTTCTCCCTCAATTTCAATTTCGGAGTTGTCTAATTTTGTTATTTTTATGTTTGTCATATTGAAGAATAGTGTATATTATTTTAACCAAATGTCAAAAAAACCCCTAAAAAAAGTTTAGAGGTTTTTTGATAGTTGTGTATTAAGTTTAATACTATATACCTAATTCAGCGTTTATGTTTCCAATACCAGCATCAAGCCCGTTAAGATCAGTTGCACCTAGATCTGCTTCAATATCAGCAGGTTTGTCTGATGTACCTTGGTTTTTTAATTTATTTAATGATGCGTCTGGTTGACTAGCTATATCTTCTGCTGTTAGATTCTGGTCAACTGTATTTTTATTAGAATCTAGGTTGTTAATCGTCTTACCCCAGTAATATAACCCACCTATTATAAGAACTATAATTATAATAATGACAGCTACAGTAGAACCCATTGTTTTTTCTTTCCCACCGTTACTTTCAGGTATTGTGGTAGCTTGCTGATCATTATTTGTTGTTTGTGGTTGTACGTCAGAAGAATCATTGTTATTTTCTGAGTCCAATGGGTTATTATGTGAATTTTGATTAAAGTCGTTCATATTTTTTTATATTATTAATAATAATTTCTTGTTTAATATATATAATCAATATTATTGAGTACTATTTTCTGCTTGATCTGTGCTATTTGCACTCTCTGTATCGTTTACAGTCTTGTCTTTTCTATACGATGCCTTGAGCTCTTTTATTGCTTCAACTAGAGCTCGATGTGCTTCTCTAATACTATCTTTTGCATTTCCTATTAATTCTCTGATTTTCCCGAATGATTCTCGTGGATTTTCTGAGTTAATTGCATCACGTGCTGAGTTTATAATCTGTGCAACACTGTCGCGCGCTACCACTATTTTTTCTTTGGCATTTGCTTGAGCTTCACGTACGGATGATACATCAACACCTTTTTCTTCTAATTTTTGTATTCTGGTGTCTATCCTTCCACTAATTTTCTCAAATCTATCTAATACAGCGTTAAATCTTTTTGCTATTCTATCAATATAAGCTCCTATTCTTTTCTTTGCTCTATCTCCAAGCTTCTTTTTTAACGCGTCTCTTCTTTGGTCTCTTTTCTCTTTAAATTTCTCCCTTTTATCTTTTATGTTGTCTCTTCTTTCTCCTGCTCTATCTTTTATATTATCGCGTCTTTCTCTGAAGTTCTCTTTTGTATTGTCTCTTCTATTTTTGAAATCATCTATCTTTTTATTAAATTCACGTTTTATAGAATCTCTCTCTTCTTTGGTTGTTGCGTTACGTAGTTTATTTTCTAGTTCCGATTTATTTCTACGAATATCATCAGACTTCTCTCTTCTCTTTTTATTAAACTCATCTCGTCTTTCTACTGCTCTATCTTTTATACCGTCTCGTCTTTCTCTGACTTTGTCTTTGTTTTCAATAGACTCTCTTTTCTTATTGTTTGGAACCAAACCTCTGAAGAAACTTCTAACACTCTTTTTTCTAACATCTTTATTTTCTTGTGACTTAACTTCTTTTCTGAAAAGGTTTGATCTTGAAGAATTATGATCTTCAGCAGCAAACACAGGGCTACCAAGGCTCCACATGAAACTAATAGCTATGATTATAGAAGCTAGAATAGTTATTTTTTTATTCATATTTTACTAATTAAATACTTTAAATTGTTAATAAATATAATTTTATATATTACGAAACATATAATGGTACATTTCAATTATATTATATTGGATAATATAAAAACAGCTGATATGTGTATAACAGCTGTTTTTATTATTTATTTGTACTAGATCACTCTATTTTCCGTATTTTTCCTTATAAAGAGTAAATGATTTATTTATAACCTTTTCAGCTTCTTCTTTTCCTCCCCATTCTCCGACACGAACTTCTTTGTTTTGTAGGTCTTTATAGACTTTGAAGAAATGCTTTATTTCTTCAAGAGAATGTGGTTCTAGGTCTGATATATCTTTTGTGTTCACAAAGCGTGGGTCTTCAATAGGTACAGAAAGAACTTTTGCATCATCTTCTCCACTATCATTCATTTCCAGTACTCCTATTGGTCGTACCTCTACTAATGTTCCCGGTACTAATGGTTCATGCGCGATAACTAGGACATCTAGTGGGTCTCCGTCTTCCCAAAGTGTTTGTGGGACAAAACCATAGTTTGCAGGGTAATGCATTGGAGAATAAAGTACACGGTCAAATTTAATAAGACCTGTTTTTTTATCTAACTCATATTTAACACGGGATCCTTTTGGTACTTCAATAATTGCATTTAGTTTGTCTTTATCCCCTGAAGGAATGTCATGCCATAGATTCATATGTATTAGCGGGCTAACCGCAAATTAAATTGTAATAAATAAAGAATAGTTCAAAAAATATTAAAAGTAAAGAAATTGTGATATAGTTTGCCAAGGATAAGTTATTTAAGTTGAATATAAAGACAGGAGATAAATTATGTCTGCAAATAAAGATGACGCAATCGTAACTGTGAATGGGGATGAGTTTTATGTAGAGAAAGAGACTAAAGATAGTGTTACCATAATCGCAAAGAACGAACATGGAATTATGCGAACCAGATTAGCTTTATGGCCCGAGGAATTTTTAAATACTATACCAATACCTCACCTCCCACATACAAAAAATAAGATAGGATAAAATGATGACCGAAACAATTGAACTTCTTGTTGATGGCTCATGTGACAGTAAGGAAGCAATACGACTTTTGGATGAATCCGGAATTGAATATAGACTAATTTGGGCAGATGGACATAAATTACCTACAGTCTACTATATGGACATAGAGTTTTCAGGTCTTTACGAAATTAAATCGTTTATTGGTATTGATTTAGCGACAAATATGACTGAAATGAAAGACTCTGTTAATTAATCACGTTGTTGCATCTTGACCCTTATTTTTGTAAAAATGTTGAGAATTTAAATCCCAAGTAATGCGTTTACCGAGGCTGGCTTTCTTTAGAAAGTCAGTTTTTTATTCCAAAGTTAAAACTGCCTAGGTTTAACTTTGGCAGTTTTAGTCATTTGTCTATTTCTCTTCTTCTTTTCCATCGGCTACTTTCTCTTCAATTTTATTTCCATCGGGAGATTCTGTGTTTTCCTCAGACTCTTTTTGGTCAGTTTTTTCTTTATCCTCCACTGTTGATTTTTTAAAACTCTTATAGGTTAGACCTATAAGAGTTTTAAGTTAGATATTATTTCGCTTCTTCCTTCTCGGGTGCCTCGTCTTCCTTCGTAGTGTTATCTTCACTAGAAGATTTTTCAGTAGCTTCCTCGTCTTTTTCTTGCTCGACTGGTTCATCGTTTGGTTGGTCGTCTTCTGTCTCTTCGTTTTGTACCTCTGGTTGTTCATCTTCGTCTGTCTCCTCGTTTTCTCCTGCTAGTCCTTTTATATCTATCTTCCAGCCTGTTAGTTTGTTGGCAAGGCGTACATTTTGTCCACCTTTCCCTATCGCAAGAGATAATTGGTCTTCATCAACCATTACTTCAGCTTTATGTTCGTCTTCATTTATGGTTATATCAACTATTTTCGCTGGTGACAAAGAATCCGCTACAAATCTTTCAGGATCTTCTGACCATTCTATAATATCTATTTTTTCTCCAGCAAGTTCATTTGTAACAGTTCCAACTCGTGTTCCTCTTTGTCCTACGAGTGCTCCTGTTGGGTCAACTTTTTCGTCATTAGATATAACTGCAATTTTTGAACGTGAACCAGCCTCTCGTGCAATGTTTTTTATCTCAACAACACCGGTCGCTACTTCAGGAGCTTCAATTTCAAATAGCTTTCTTATTAATTGAGGATTTGATCGTGATAATCTGATATTAACTCCACGAGGTCCTTCAGAAACTTCGTAGACAAATGCTTTTATTCGTCCACCTTGACGATAGTGTTCACCAGGTATTTGTTCTTCGGCCGGTAATATTCCAACTATTCTTCCAAGGTCAACAAATACATTACCCCTTTCTATTCTTTGTATTATTCCTGAAACAACCTCATCTTTTTTATCTTCATATTCACTTAGTATTGAAACTTTTTCTGCCTCTCTTATTTTTTGAATGATAACTTGTTTTGCTGTTTGTGCTGCTATTCTTCCGTAATCTTCTTTTGTTTCAAGAGGGAATACAATCTCATCCTCTAATTCAACGCCTTTTTTAATCTTTCGGGCGTCTTCAATTAATATATGATGTTCAGGATTAAAGCGTGGACGAAGATCTTGTTCCTCGTCGCTATCCATTTTTGTTATTTTGTTTGTTTTTTTAGTTTCGTCATTGCTTGTGTCATCATCTTCTGGTTCAGGCATTTTAACTGTAGTTTCATCAACTACAATTTTTATTTGCGAAAATTCTGTTTTTCCTGAATCTAGATCAAATTTCCCACGTATTATTTGCCCCTTTTTACCGTAATCTTTCTTATATGCTGCAGCTAGAGCAGTTTCTATTGCTTCTAGTATTTTTTCTTTTGGAATTCCGCGGTCTTCCTCAAGTTGCTCAAGCGCAGAATTTAGTATTTTTAAATCCATCATGATATATTTTTTCGTGTCATTTAAATAAGTAATAAAAAAGCACCGTTTAATAACGGACTTTTCGATGCTCATAGTATATCAAATAGGAGGTAAATGTCAAATTTTATACACAAAAATATTTACACAAAAGTTTGATAATAAGAAGTAGTTCTTTTGTCTAATGTCTAAAAAGTAAAATCGATATTATTTCCTTATTCTATAAAACTGATTCTTGTTTGAGAGTCGTTTTTTAATTTTATGTGTACTGTGTCGTTGGGCTATAAATATTTACGTTATTTAACTTGAATTATTTGTGTATATTAAAGAATTTTTAGTTTTGTTTTGGTATAATTAAATAAACTATTAAATTAAATTAGATGCGTGTAAAAGAAGAACAACTTAAAAAATTAATTTTAGATTCAGGGTTAATGTCTGACAAGGATATTTCTATTGCTGAAAAAAAGTCTGAAAAAAAAGAGGTTGCTTTAAAAGAGATACTTTTAAGTGATGGATATGTTACAGAAGACGATCTTCGTAGAATGGAGGCATATGTATTGGGCATTCCGTTTGTTAATCTAAAAGAATATAAAATAGATTTTGCTGTTCTGTCTTTGATACCCGAACCTATAGCACGTAAACATAACATAATTGCATTTAATAAATCTGATAAAACACTTGAAGTTGCAATGCTTGATACAGAGGATATGAGGGCAATAGATTTTGTAAAGAAAAAAGTAGGTCTTAAAATTTTACCTCGCCTTACTGACACAGAATCAATCAAAAATACATTACTTCAATATCAAAAAAGCTTGAAGGCTGAATTTGGAGATATAATACAAAAAGAAGCAAATGAATTAAAATCTATTCCTGAAAGTAGTAAAGGAGAAGAGCGTTCAGAAAAAGATCTTAAAAAATTAGCAACAGATATACCAATTGTTAAAATTGTTAATACATTATTGCGTCATGCAATAATGCAGAATGCTTCCGATATACATATTGAACCAATGGAGAGAGGAGTTCTTATTAGGTATAGGATAGATGGAATTTTGCATGATGCGATGAAACTTCCAAAAACCGTAGCTCCAGGAATTACAGCTAGAATAAAAGTATTATCAAATTTAAAACTTGATGAAAAAAGACTTCCACAAGACGGTCGTTTTAAGATTGAAACCGATACAGAAAAAGTTTCATTTCGTGTTTCAACACTACCAACAAGTTTTGGAGAAAAAACGGTAATGAGACTTTTGAAAGAAAACAATGCAGGGTTTACATTAGAAAGTCTTGGTTTTCATGGTGGTGGGCTTGATAAGATAAATGAAGCTACAAAATATAAAACAGGTATGATACTTGCTAGTGGTCCTACTGGATCTGGTAAAACTACTACTCTTTATACTATTTTAGACATTTTAAACACTCCAGAGGTTAATATTTCAACGATTGAAGATCCGATAGAATATCAAATTTCACGCATAAACCAGACTCAAGTTAAGCCTGACATAGGAATGACATTTTCAAATGGACTTAGGTCGTTGGTTCGACAAGATCCTGATATTATAATGGTAGGAGAAATAAGAGACAGCGAGACAGCATCCCTTGCTATCAACGCTGCGTTAACTGGTCATTTAGTTTTATCTACTTTGCATACGAACTCTGCTGCTGGAGCAATACCTAGACTTATTGATATGGGCGCTGAGGAATTTCTCATTGTTTCTACAATCAAAGTAATAATTGCACAGAGGCTTGTAAGAAAACTTTGTAAACAGCGTGAAAAATATTTTCTCAATGAAAATGAAATTAAAGAACTATATAGTAAAATGGATATGGATAGATTGCTGGAGAGATTGAAAGAAGAAAAAATTGTTGAGAGTAATATTTCATGGAACAAGATTCCATTTTATAAAATTAAAAAATCTGCTAGTTGCGAAAGTGGATATAGTGGAAGAATAGGGATACATGAAGTATTAAAAGTAACAGATACGATAAGTAATCTTATAATGAAAGGATCTACTGATAAGGAGATTGAAAATCAGGCACGAAAAGAAGGAATGATTACTATGCTTGAAGATGGAATATTTATGGCAGCGCAAGGCATTACGACAATTGAAGAAGTTTTGAGAGTTGTAAGTGAATAGTGTGGATATAAAAATATGAAATTTGAATATACTACAATAAATAAAAAAGGAGAACGTGAATCTGGAACAGCCAATGCAAAAGATAAATTTGAGTTGGCTCATCAGTTGAAATTGAGAGGGCTTGTGTTGGTAGATGCAGTAGATTCTGATGCTAAGGGTGGTTTTGATTTTGATGTGATAAGCATGTTTTTTTCAAGAGTCAAAGTGCAAGAAAAAATTGTGTTTGCGCACAACCTGAGTGTTATGGTAAAGGCAGGACTTTCTTTATCAAGATCTATAACTATACTTGAAAAGCAAACAAAAAATGAGAAATTTAAAAATGCAGTTCATAGTATCGGCGAAGATATTAAAAAAGGAAATAGTCTAAATGTGGCGATGAAAAAATTTCCAAAGATATTTTCAAAATTATTTGTTTCTATGGTAAGGGCGGGTGAAGAGTCTGGTAGTTTATCTGAAACACTTGAAGTTGTGGGAGAGCAAATGGATAAAAGTTATCAAATTAAGAGAAAAATAAAAGGAGCATTGATATATCCTTCTATTGTTATAGCGGCAATGATAATCGTTGGTATATTAATGCTTATATTTGTTGTGCCAACATTGACAGCAACTTTCAAAGATCTAGGTGTTGATTTACCAATTTCCACTCAAATAGTTGTTGTAGTGAGTGATTTTCTGTCTGGTCATACAGTATCATCTCTTTTGATTATAATTTTGTCTATTGTTTTTGCTAAATGGTTTTCTAAAACAAAGAAAGGCGGAAGAATAATAGATTTTTCTATTACGCGCATACCGATAGTAGGAGAATTGGTTAAGAAAACAAATTCAGCGCGTACTGCAAGAACATTGGCATCACTACTTTCGTCTGGCGTTGATATAATAGAAGCACTTAGTATTACAAAAGATGTTGTGCAGAACTCGTACTATAAAGAAGTTTTAGATGATGCAAAGAGTAAAATACAAAAAGGTAAGCCATTATCCGCTTCTTTTTCAGATGCAGTTAATTTGTATCCAATTTTAGTTGGAGAGATGATTGAGGTTGGAGAGGAGACTGGTCGTCTTACTGATATGTTAATTCAAGTTGCTATTTTTTATGAAGATGAAGTTGATAATGCAACAAAAAATATGTCTACAATAGTTGAACCATTTTTGATGGTTGTAGTTGGTGTTGTTGTGGGATTTTTCGCTATATCAATGATTACTCCTACTTATTCGCTATTGGATAGTATTTAATTTTTTATATGAAAATTTCAAAAGGTTTCACACTCATAGAAATTATTTTTGTTATATTTATTGCGGTTCTTCTTATTGCAGCTACGTTTCCGTTGTCTAAATTTCGTGACAATAAACTTTTAATTTCTACCTCAGAGGTAATATATTCTACAATGAATGAAGCGCGGTCAAATACTCTTGCTTCAAAAAATGATTTTCAATATGGTGTTCATTTTGAATCGAATAAAGTGGTACTTTTTAGAGGTGCTTCGTATAGCTCGGGAGATAATAATAATGAAGAAATAAAAATACAAAACACAATTTCTTTAACACAGATTTCTTTAAACGGTGGTGGCGTAGATATCTTATTTGATAGACTTACTGGTAATACAAATAATTTTGGTAGTATAAAGATACAATTGGCAAGAGACTCTTCTATTTTTAGAACTATAAGTGTAGAAAAGACAGGGGTTGTAACTATTGTTAAATAGATTTAAAAATGAAAACTGTAAAACATAAAAATTATAAAATAAATAACTCAGGCTTTGGGTTAATAGAAGTTGTTATTGGTGCTGCAATTATTTCAATATCTTTATTTGGTATGGTCTCTATGTTTAGTAAGTCTATTCAGATAAGTCGTGAGGTCGGTAAAAAAGTACAAGCTAGTTTTTTACTTGAAGAGGGTGTCGAAGCCGTTCGCATAATGAGAGATTCAAGCTGGAGCAATATTTCTTCACTTAGTAATTCAACAGACTACTATTTAGTTTTTTCTAATGGTAGTTGGGCTACATCTACCATGAATACTTTCATAGATGGAAAATTTGAGAGAAAATTTGTGTTGAGTAATGTATATCGTGATAGCAATGATGATATAGCTACATCGGGGACACTAGATACAGGAATTAAAAAGATTACAGTTAGTGTGTCTTGGTTTGGTAAAAATTCAACAACAACAGAATCTGTTTCTGCGTATCTCGCTAATTTATTTGAGTAGTGCGAATATATAAAAATATGAAAAAACAAAAAGGTAAAAAAATAATGTTGGGAAGTAATAAAGGGTATACTTTATTAGAAATGGTAATTTATATTGCGGTGCTGTCTGTTTTTACTGTGATAATTGTTTTTTCATTAATAAATATCGCGAAGTCTTTTTTGGAAGTTAGAGTTGAGAGAAATGTAAACAATGCCGCTGTCTCGGCTTTGGATAGAATGGTAAGAGAGATAAGGCTTTCAAATAGCGTAGATATATTGAATTCAACGTTCGGAGTAAATCCTGGGAGAATTACATTAAATACTCTTGCATCAAATGGCAGCACAACAACAGTTGAATTTTTTGTTTCAAATGGGATTGTAAGAATGAAAGAAGGCGGAGTGGATTCTGGAGCGTTAACACAGTCAAATGTTAATGTTGAAAATTTATTATTTCAGTTTATAACTATTGGGACGACACAAGCTGTTAAGATTGATATGTCTCTTAGTGATACAAGGGTTGGCACAACTAGTATAAAGAATTTTAATAATACAGGGCTCATCAGGGGCAGTTATTAAAAAGAAAAATTAAATTTAAAGATGATAAAACGTAATACCAAAAACATAAAAAAATTTTTACCACCTACAAATAGAGGTCAGGCGATAATGATGATGGTTGTATTTTTTGTATTTATTTCACTTGCAGTTACCTTTGGCAGTATTGGCCCACTTTTGAAAGACATTGAGATGAATAGGAATTCTGTAAATTCTACAAGAAGTTTTTTTACTGCTGAGTCTGGAGCTGAAGATGTATATTATAGACTCAAGAATGGTTTACAGGTTTCTGGTACAGAAACTATTTCATTAAATAATGCATCAACGACAATTTTAATTTCAGATGTTAATAGTTCGGAGAAAGAAGTGGTATCAATGGGAGATGTTCTTGGGAGTAATAGAAAAATGAAAACGGTATTAAATATTGCTAGTGGAACATCTTTTAATTACGGTGTTCAAGTTGGTGCAGGAGGGCTTAGTTTGAAAAGTGCGTCATCTGTAAATGGCAATGTGTATTCGAATGGAAATATCACTGGAGATTATCTAAATTTAATAGCAGGAGATGCTATGGCTGCTGGTAGCACAGGAAAGATTTATCAGATAAATCCTACGGGGTCTGCTTATGCAAACATAATTGATGCATCAAATATTGTTGGTGATGCATATTATCAAACAATGAGTAATACAAATATTGGTGGCACATCTTATCCTGGTAGCGCAAATTTACCTACAATTAGTATGCCAATAACAGATGCATTAATAGACCAGTGGAAGACTGAAGCGGAAGCGGGTGGTGTAATAAATACATGCCCGTACAATGTTACATCCAACATAACACTTGGTCCTGTGAAGATTAATTGTAAATTAAAAATAAGTGGAGGGTATACAGTTACATTAACTGGTAATGTGTGGGTGGTAGGGAAGATTGAAATAAAAAATACAGCAACAATTAATGTGTCGCCATCTTTGGGTTCTGCGAGCGCAGTAATGATTGCTGATGACCCAACAGACAGAGTAGAAGGTTCATCCGTAGAGGTTAAAAATATCTCTCAGTTTAATGGCTCAGGTCAGACTGGGTCGTACGTCATGATGATATCTATGAATAATAGTGCTGAGACTGCGAATGGGAATGAAACAGCAATGGATATAAAAAATAGTGTCTCAGGAGATTTGATTCTGTACGCACCTCATGGAAAAATAAAAATAAGGAATGGTGTAAATTTGAAAGGGCTTGCTGCTTATGCTGTAGAGATAAGAAATCTTTCGGTTGTAAATTATGAATCTGGGCTGATGTCTCTTTTGTTTTCATCGGGACCTGGTGGTTCTTGGAATATAAAAAATTGGAAAGAGATTAAATAATATTACAAACTTAGTTATCATATATTATAAAAAGGGTATCGTATATAATACGATACCCCACTTTAATATTAAAAAAAATTTAAATAT
>CAZTTV010000004.1:0-12206 GCA_964616385.1 uncultured Candidatus Saccharibacteria bacterium
ATGAAAAACCAAGAGAATAATTTAATAACATCCCAGTAAACCACACAAGCCAACTAACTGTACCCATAACGATGTTGGCTAGTGGTAAAAATAAGCAATCAGTCATACTCCCTTTACCCAATATAAGATCAGAAACTCCACATGTGTCTCCTTCCTTCGCTGCAAATATTATTTTAGGTAATAAAAATAATATTATAAATACAGCAATAAATAATAAAATATTTATATTTTTTTTGCTGACAAATATGGAACTAAACATATATAAATTATATAAATAAAGCGCTGTCTATACAAGGGATATATAAAAATGCGGGAAACTGGATTCAGCTTCCCGCATATGTTTGCGATGGTATAAGGCCAGATTAATCCACATTCATATTTCCAGACAAAATATCATTTATCATTTTTTTGTCGGAAACATAAAGAGTCTTACCTTTCATCATGCAATTCACATAAACATCATTTGGGGATTTTTTTTCAACGAGGATCATCTCTGCTATTGCATTTATCCATATAACATCTTCTTTTTCTATGGTACTTCTCCATTTTTTAAGTCTATTCCTCACAGCAATATCTTTTTCAGTCCCGTATTTCTTTGTAGAAAAACCAATAGCATTATTTTTGGTCAATTTACATGACGTTACTAACTCATTATATGCTAACGCCTCTCTAGGACTAGTAAAAGTTACGACAGCAGCAGCCTGTCCAAATGCATTTCCGGCAGGAGCCAAAAATACCAAAAGAATAAAAGTTAAAAATACGTTTTTCATTTTTTCCTCCCGCCACACTGTGGCAAAAAAGTTTGTATTTGATGGAAATTTATCTAAAATCCATCTATATATTTGAAATATTGAAATAGAACTATCTATTAGAACTATCTATACCCTACCACCAAACACCCCCACTTGTCAACCCCTGTGGATAACTTATTATACATTTTTATATTTTGTATAGTGAATTAGAGTGGCTGTTTATGCTACTTTCCTGTACTTACTTATATATCTCTCATGCATTGTATTGCATTAGGGTTTCTACTGCCACCAAGACTACCACAACGAACAACCCCCGCTGTTCCTATTTTTTTGCTTTGTCTTAGACATTCAAATTCGTTACCAGATGATTTACATTCTGCAGGAGTATAGTTTATGTATGCTCTTCCTGTGGGGTCATCACCACTGCCTCCATTACCACCATCAGTAGTGCTAGATCCATCATTAGCACATGTTCCGTTGTCACTTAGTGATGCACTTCCTCCACCATCAGGTGACGAACTGAAATTAAGAGTTCTTTTCTTTGAGCTAAGGCAACCCAAATACTCTAAGTCTGCTACGCACTCTTTTTTTTCTGCCTCTAAGTTGTCGATAAATTTTGCAGCTTCTTTTACATCTTTTTCATCCTTTATCCTTTTTGCTGGGTTTTTATTTTTATTTTTTTCATATTCATTATATTGATCTGATGCTTCTTGTAGTTCTGCTGGTGTTTCTATGGAGTCAATGTTATTACGAAGTTCTTCAAGGAAGGATATTGCGTTAGAGTCTGTTGGGTTTACATAGCCAACTAGTGATGCATCTGTACTAGATATATATGATGGTAATAGTGTATTTATTGATGAAAATTCACTACCAGCATTTATAATAAAACCAAGAATATTACCATATACATTTCCACCAGATTTTGAATTTCTTGATACTAGTCTATAGTAGTATGCAACATTTGAATCTAGATTAGATATTGTTTCACTAAATTTACCAGATGAGCCACCAGAAGAAGTTACATCTGTGTCGTTTCTAAGTGAAGTTTTATTGTCTCCCCATTCAAACCATTTTATTGTATTTGTTACATTTGGTAGTTCTATTGTTCCATTTAATACAGCAGAGTTGTTGGTTATGTTTGTTGGAGAAAGCGTTATTACTTTTGAATTTTCATCAGAATTTGTACTAAAACTTATAGTATTTCCATAAAGAGTACCTACACCAGGGCTTTTTGCTACAGCTCTAAAGAAGTATGTTGTATCAGGAGATAGCTCTGATATATTTTCACTAAAATCTGATGCTCCACCAGTATGTTTTATTTTTTCGGTTGTATTTTCTAGTATCTTTATATTAGTTCCCCACTCAAACCATCGTGTAACTTCAATACCTGTCTGCTCCGCTTCTATCTTGCTTATAAATTTACTGGCAATTTTTTCTTTTTTATCCAGTGCTTTTATTTTCTTTTTAATATCTTCAACAGAAGGAACAGAAGCAGCACTTACTGCAAGAGGATCAAGGTTTGTTATTGTCCCGATTTGATTGTTGTAGCAACCTTTTATCTCTGAAATAAGTCCTTCTCCTTGTTTTATTTTTTCAATATTTATAACAGATGCTCTTTCGCGTTCTTTTTTTAGAGATTTATCTACTTGAACTGCAAGATTTTGTTTATCTTTTTCTATTGCAGCTGTATAGTATGTTCCAACAGTTCTTCCGCCACTTGATCTTGTTAACCCATGAAGTCCTTGTGTAACCAGTTGATTTATTAGAGCATTTGCCATTGCTGTTATAGATTCACTAATCTCGTCTGCAAGCTCAAGTTGTCTTAATGGACTACCTAATGTGTCTGTAAGTTGATTAGAAATAATTTTTCCTGGAGTTTGGTTTTCGTATCTAAGACACTTAGGTTCTGTGTTTGGTACGCAAATACCATCTGTATATGTGCAATCATCACCTGTAAAAGGATCATACTCTACACATTTTTTTAGGCTTATAAAACCTTGTCCTTGGTTTGCATCATCTTTAGCAAAACCTATTTGTTCAGAAATTCTTTTATTAAGTTCAGTTCTGGATAATAGATAAGCACCATAGGGATTGTTTTCTTGATTTTGTGTTACAGATATCCACCCTGCCCATCCTCCTTGGCTAAAATCTCCCATAAATGCATCATAGTTATCTATTACATCAAGTACTGTACATTGAGCTCTGTCTCTAAAGGTATCTGTTGTTGCTAGCGCTATTTGTATTTGTGCACCAAATGGTTCACATAAAAATCCAGCACCTAATTCGTCTATAAAGACACCAGTTGTCTCATTCGCAACATCAAGTAAAAAATCTCCAGGATTTGTTATAAAAGTTGGATCACCATCAAACCCTGAATTTATCCAAACTACGATACTATCTGTCATTGCTGCTATAACTCTTCTCTCTGCAATTTGCGCTATTGGGTCTAGCCCCCATTCTTTAGCATCATTTACCCAGTTATTAGAAACAGATACAACTGATCCACTTGCTACAGCTTTTGCTTGTTTCACGTCTAAAAACAGAGAAAATGAAAATATTAATACCATTGTTAGAAATACGACAACATTTTTTTTATTCATAATAAAATATTTCTTCATAACTAATTATATTATTTAAATTGAGAATAATCTCCCAGGTTCATTACTTCCAAAAAAGATATTTTTCTTTATGAAATAATTTTGTGTAGATTTTACTGATTTATTTATTTCCAGTATACCCTTTTGGTACTGGCTAATACCCATGATAGCTTTAACAGGGTCTTTTGATATATTTTGTATATCTTTAAGAGCAATTATTATCTTAGATACTCCATTTAGTGCATCTAGGTGAGATAGTGCTAATTCTTGTGGTACTTTCATGTTAAGTAATGTTTTAGATGTTTTATTGTAATATAAAATAATTGTATCAAGATTTTTTAGTTCTCCATAATTTTTTGTTTTCAGAGCATCTGTAATTATTTCGAATTCCGCAATATTTTTTTGTGGATATGATTGTATTATTGTTCCTAATTCATTGCCGTATTTTATCAATAGTTTATTATCACTATTTGTTGTTGTTGTGTTTAACTCATTTATTCGGTAGGTTTGTTCTGGTTTACTATTAACTAATTTTTCTACAAATGAATTTGATACCTCGGTAATTGTTTTCTTGTCTAATTTGCCTGTTTGTCCTAGTGCTATTATGGTTGAGAAAAATTCCCTAGACAAAGCATCAGTTTCGGTGCCATTTTTTGAATTACGTGAAAAAACATTACGCTTTTTTAGTTCTTTTTCAGTAAATAGATCATTAGGACCAGCGATAGCTGGGTTTCTCCCAATTTTTACTTCTTCGCCATCGGTTGTGCCATCTCCGTCTGTGTCACTATTATTTACATCAGTTTTCCAAAGAGCTTCTTCCCAATCTTTTAATCCGTCATTATCAGAATCTTTTTCTGTTAATGATTTAAGTACTGGAGAAGTGTATGTTCGTTTGTCAGTATTTTTTTTAGTTTTCAGTTTACTTTTATCTATATTTGAAACAATAGCAATAATTCCAATAATTGCTATTACGGACATAAGTGTAATTATGAATTGTTTGCTTGGTAGATAATTCATTTTTAAGTTATATATCAAACTGTTAATATATTATATCATTATTAAAAATTATAGTCCCACTTGTTTACTTTTTTGATGATATACAACTTTCACTATCAGTAAAATTAATGAAATTAATAAAATCCAGTTACCAAATACATTATATAGAGATGGCTTATATATTATTTGTACATCTTTATAAATAACACCGTATCCCTTTTTATTTGATGTAATTTCCATATTACCTTTATTATTTATTACAAAAGATGATGAAAAATTTGTAGATTGAATGAAATATCTATTATTTTCTACCGCACGCATTTTTGCCATTTGTAATTTTTGAATATGTACAGCTTTTGACCCATTAAATACAGAGTTTGAAGAAATGTTTATTAGTATATTTGCACCTAATTTTGTTACGTCTCTATTTAATTTATCAGAAATAATTTCTGAACAAAAGAGACTTCCAATTTTAATACCTTTAAAATCTATTACGGCTGAAGAAATATCTTTGCCATTATCATATCCTCTAGATTTATTGAAATTTTCTACAACATCTCCTTTACCTAGTATTTTTAGTAATAATGAAGCGCTATGTGGTAAATATTCACCGAATGGTACAAGAAGTCTTTTGTTGGAGTACTTCTCTCCCGTTTTTGTGTTTAAGTATATAAGTTCAGATACTTTTTTACCTTGGTTATTTGTGTTTTGGCTAGAATCAATTAGTAGTGTTTCATTTTCTAGTATTTCACTTGTTAGAATTTTTTTCTCAGTCTCGTTTAAATATTTAATAAATCTTGAGTCTTCTGGCAATATTATAATATCTGGATTATTCCCACTTTTTTTAATATCAATAAATATATTTTGTATTTTGTTGACGTGGTTTAATAGTGAGCTTTTGCTTGTATAAAAAAATGAAGGTAGTGATGTACTTATAACTGCTATTTTTAGCGTCTTATTGTTTTCATTGTTTTTGTTCGTATATACATATGATAGAAGTGATATTGTCGTTATGAATACAAATAACAGAGTTAGAATTTTTAGCTTGACTGCATTTGTTTTTTTAATATTAAAAAGAATATGATAGATAGATAAATTTAATACAATAACAATAAAACTGAGAAGATATATACCACCGATACCTGCAAGAGAAAGAATAATAGTATTTCCTGTAAGAATATATCCCAGAAAACCAAGAGTCCAATGTGGTCCGATAAGAGAAACTGGTGATATCCATAATATTGAGAATGCTAATGCACGAATATATTCAAATATAATCCATAGCGATGATGCAAAAAGAATATCACTGAAGTTGTTCCTTTTGAATTTATAAAATATTGCAGACCAAGAAGCAATAAATAATGCAAAGAAGACAGAAGATAATCCCCATACAATTAAAATAAGTAAAAACGCAGTAAGTTTACTTTCTATCCCAGCCCACTCTAGTGGATATGTGCTCCAAAATAAACTTAGTACACTACCGATAAATATAAATCCAAATAACAGTCCGTTCCAGAAAACCTTTTTTGAATCAAGGTTGTTTTCATATAAAAATATAAAAAAAGGTATAAATCCTATAAAACTTAAAAACCATAAATATGGAAAATTAAATGATATTGATATTATCGCGCCACTGATAATAGGATAATAATTTAAATACCTATTGTTTCGGAGTATGTTTGTAATTTTGTCTAACATCTCTTTATTTTACTTTATTATCAAGTGTGTTTATAGAGTCTGTATATATTTACTTAAACACATCCAATCATTTTTGTTTAGATTTTCTGCACGTACACTGTCGTTAATATTACATTTATTAAATATGTCAGTTTTACATTCGAGGTTACTTTTTAATAGTTTTCTTTTGTGGGCAAAACCAGTTTTAATTATTTTGAAAAAATGTTTTTCCTCGGCACTATTCTTAAAGGGTGTAGATACTTTGTCTATTAAAAGTATCGCAGAATCTACTTTTGGTTTGGGAGAAAAATATCTGGCAGGAACTTTTTTAACAAGCTTAGGGTTCCCATATATTTTAACACTGATAGATAGGATACTTTCTTTCCCGTCTTTTGCCACAATACGGTCAGCGACTTCCTTTTGTGTCATCAAAACTATTTTTGATGGTGGTATATTAGATTCTAAAAATAATCTAAATATTTGTCCTGTAATATAGTAAGGAATATTTGCTACTAGTTTGTAGGAATTTGATTGTAACTTAAGGTGTGACAGATTAACATCTAAAATGTCTTTATGTATAAGCACCAATTTCCCCGTCTCGATCTCAATAGAGAACTTGTCAGCCAGATATTTTATTAGTGCATCATCTTTCTCTATTGCGATGACAAGTTTTGCTTTCTTTAAAAGTTCCTCAGTCAGTGTACCTTTCCCAGGTCCTATTTCTAGAACAATATCATTTGATTTAATATTTGCTGCATTTAGAATATCAAAAACAATAGCTTTTGATTTCAAGAAGTTTTGTCCCAATGATTTTTTTGCTCTCATAATATGTATGTTTAATTAGTCTAAGTTTATAGTATCTTCACTCATTTCTTCATTCTCTATAAGCTCGTCGTCTATGTCTGTTACGAATTCAGAGGGCATATTTACTTGTTTCATTCCAAATACAGTACGTACACTTGTATATGATAGGTAGGCTTTTTTTTCAGCACGAGTTAGTGCAACATAAAAAAGCCTCCGTTCTTCTTCTTGTCTTTCAGAATTTTTGCTAGATTCTCCAAACCCAGAGTGTGGGAATAACCCATCTTCAAGCCCTGTAATAAATACATAAGGGAATTCCAATCCTTTTGATGCATGTACTGTCATTAGTCTAACGGCATTGTTTTCTTGTTCTTTTTTAACATGAAGCGAGTCTTGATCAGAAGCGAGGGACGCATCTTCTAGTAGTTTCATAACAGCTTCTTCTGGAGGTAATATATCGTATTTTGTTGCAAGCGTTACAAGTTCCATAATATTTTCTAATCTATCTTTATCTTCATCAGTACCTTTTTTAAGAGTATTTTCTATACCAGTTATTTTCATTATAAACTTTATTGTATCTGATATCTTTTCATTTAGAGCCTTATCCTCAATTTGTTCAAGTATTTTTCTAAAATCAGATACTTTTTCTTGCATTTTTTGTGGGAGGTTTTGTTCTTGTCCTGCAAAAATCTTTAAAAGAGTAACCTTTCCTATACCACGAGGAGGTACGTTTATTATCCTTTTTATATCTGCCATATTGTCTGGATTTAGTGATGCACGTAAAAAAGATAATATATCTTTAACCTCACGCCTTTCAAAGAATTTTACACCAAGAACTTGATATGGAATATCTTGTGTTAAAAAAGCTTCTTCTATCGCTCTTGATTGGAAGTTTGCTCTATATAATACAGCTATGTCTTTTGGACTTACTCCACTTTTTATCAGTTCATTTGATTTTTTTGCAACAAAATTTGCTTCTTCATTTTCATCGTAACTTTCAAATAGTCCTATCTTTTCGCCGCCTTCTTTTTTTGTGAATAGATTTTTTTCTTTTCTTTCTTTGTTCTTTTTTATAATGTCATTTGCGGCAGTTAAAATATTGGCGGTTGAACGATAATTTTCTTCCAATAATATTGTCTTTGCATCAGGGTAATCTTTTTCAAATTTAAGAAGATTTCTAAAATCAGCGCCTCTCCAACTGTACACAGAATTATGTACAGCAACATTTCCTGCTATGTAGTTGTGTGTTTTTGATATGTTTATATCATAAATATTCCCTACATATTTTTTTTCTTTTATTTCTATTATTTCATCCTCATAAATTTTCCCATTTTTTAGGTATGCTATATTCATTCCCGCATGAAGATTTCCCGCAGGCTGAAACATAAAACGTTTTCCGTTTGTAAGTATGGCTGTTTTTACAATTGTAATTTGGTCGTCGATTTTTGATATTTTATCAGCAATTTCTTCTGCTTCTTTGTAATTAAGTCTTGCTATCTCAAGTCTCCAGTCGGTGTTTTTTCCTTTGCGTGTATTAAATCCACTTTCTTTCAATTTGTTTTTAAGAATAGTGCTTGTTGTGTTTATTGAAACTCTACTTAATCCCCATGGGCATAATATGCTTCGTCTTTTGTCACTAAACATAGTAAGCCGTATATTTATACGTTCTTTGTCTGTGTTTATTTTTGTTGTTCCTTGAGGTATGTAATGTGGATATTGTTGAGATATTCCAGTATCTATAAATAGTTGACCCACGTTATTTTGAGTAGGGATTGATTTATATAATTTATCAATCAAATCTTGTCCGAGAGTCATTTTTCGTCCAGAAATATGAAATACTACTGTCGGAATGCCATATTTAAAAGAGAAAAAATATTCCCAATATTGGGCATCTTCTCTTTTGTTTGAGATTTTTAAAACCCACATCTTGTCAGCTTTTTCTTGATTACTTCTTACAATAAATCCAATAGAACTTTTTTCTTTTGTTGATTTTCTTGTGCCCTGAACTATCCCGACTCTGTATCCCATATTTTTCTTGTACATCAAATATGTATAAAATACGATTTTGTTTAATGGAAAATTTGAGAAAAGTATATGATTTGGTGTCATGCTTAGTTTTGCTCCTGATTTGGTTTTTACGTCAATCAATGTTCCTTTATATTTACGACTTATTACTCGTTCTACTTTTGCTAAACATGTATGTCCACTTCCTGCTGCACTTATTATTTCATCACCTTTTTTTATCTTTGATATTTTTACGTCACCATTCTTAGTAGATATTTTCGTATCGCCTGGTAAACATTGGTCCATATCTCCTACGACACAAATATTTTTATTTGGACCTGCAAGAAGTTGAGACAATTTGTATTGAGATGTATTAGTATCTTGGTATTCGTCTATATGAACAAATTTCCATTTTTTTTGGTAATATTCACGTACATCTTTATTTTTCTCTAGAAGTTGAACTGTTTTTAAAATCAAATCATCAAAATCAAGTCCACCATTTTTCTTTAAAAGTTTTTCATACTCTGCCCATATTGATGCAACAATCATTGGAAAATATTCATTGCCAACATTTTCTGTATAAGAATTGACGTCTACTAGGTCTCCTTTTTGTCGTGAAATTACATTACTTATTCTCTTTGGTTCAAACTGTTTCGGGTCGATGTCTAGTTTTTTTAATGCTTCTTTGATTAATGAAAGTGAATCATTTTGTCCAAGTATAGAAAAGTGCTTTTTTAAATCAAGTAATGTGTGATTTTCACGCAATATTTGAACACCAAGAGAATGGAAAGTACTCATATTTGGTCTTTCTGAAAATGAAATCGGTAGATTTAATTCGCTATCTTCTTCTATCAATTTCATTATTCTTTCTTGCATTTCTTTTGCTGCTTTGTTTGTGAATGTTACGGCCAGTATATTCTTTGGCGCTACCCCACTTTTTATTAGATTTAGTATTCTGTGTGTTATGGTTTTTGTTTTACCAGCTCCAGCTCCAGCCACAATAAGTAGAGGCCCGTTTTTATGTAAGACAGCTTCTTTTTGAGCTTCGTTTAATTGTTCTAAATGTTTCATACCAAGTAATATAACATACTACTTTTGAAAACTTAAAAAACTACAGTGTTACATGATGTAACACTGTAGTTTTGAATTTAAGGTATAAAATATAAATTTAAATTATGCTATATTAGCCATCTTTTTAAATTCATCAATGGTACCCTTTGCACTCTTGCTTACAAAATCATCAAAATTAGATATTTTGTCATTTAAAAATTTGTATGCGTTATCCATATTACCAGATTCTAGTATTGTCTTAAGTTCTGCATGCTCTTCTTTGGGTATTTCATCGAAAACTTGTATTGTAAGTTTCTTTAGAATGTTCTCACCTAACTTTGTTATTATCTTGTCTCGCATTTCTTTTGATATGTCACTTATATCAAGCTCATCTGTTATTTTTTTTATTAGCTCATCTTTTTTAATCATATTTTTTATTTTAAATTATTTTTTTATTATCTTTGAGAGAGCTCTTCTTAGAAAATGTTCAACATTTTCTTTCGAGTCAATTTTAATCCCACTATCTTTTGCTACCTCATCAATATAATCTTTCATCACATGTATATATTTCTGATTGTCGGTGTTTTCATATACCTTATTTATACTCATGGCACTGACATTTTTCCACTCCACAGAGTCCATTCCATTTGTGGAGCCTATTCCTAAGAACCCTTTTGAGCCATAGATACTATTAATATCACCTGATAGTGTTGTGTTAACTTGGCTAAGCACCTTTTCTTCATTTAAAAATCTTTCACTGTCAATTTGTTTTACCTCTTCAATATCTTCTGGTGTTACTGGTTGTTCAGTTGCGGCGCTTGCCTCAGGTGATTTGTTTGTTATGGTTTCATTGGTTGCTTGTGTCTTGTCTACTGTTTCAGTTGTTACAGTATCACTATTATCTACAACATTATTATCGCCCTGAACGATACTTTCAACACTATTATTTGAAGTATCCACAGTATTATTTAAAATTTCCTCGACTTTGTTTGAAGTTAGAGATTCGTCTGGATGAATTTTTACCCAATTTGCAATTTTCACATCGTTTGCTTCTATTGAGCTTATTGCACCTTTGCTCAATGATTCAGCTGAATCAACTGCTTTTGTAAGTATATTATTTTCAAACACTTTCGATAAATCAATTTTGTCTCCTATAGAAAGTTTATCAATATCACCGCTTGATATACCGATATTTTTTAGTTCTTCTGGAGACATGCTAGCAAATTTATCTTTCAATGAATCAATAAGATGCGTTTTTTGTCCTTCAGCCATTCCATCAAACAATTCTTTTTCTCCAAGCTTGCTCTCAATTATTTTCCATAAATTATCACCCTTTTGTACTTCGTGAATTTTGGCTAACATACCGACGACAGTTTCCTTTGTTGAGTCTAATTCAAAATCCTCTGGTGATACAGGTGTATAATTTAATTGGTCAATTTTGGTCATATTTTGAGTGGATCCTTCTCTTATTTTCTCCAACACATCATCTACTGGTTCAATGGAAGGTGCTTTTTCAACAGTTGTTCCAGATACTTCTTTTATGTTTTCATGTACATTATCCATAACTACATCATCAGGGAACCAACTTCCGTATATGTTTCCCAATATTTCACCTATCGCTCCACTTCCAACTAAAACTGCGGCAGTTCCTGCTATTATTGTGTGTCTTATTTTTTCACTTTCATTAACTTCCATGTCTCCTTTTTTTGCTTTTTTCTCTGCAGATTTTTTCATCAATCCTTCAAGTGACACAAAAGTAGCAGCAGATCCTAAAACTCTTTGAAACATTGAGCCAGTCAATGCTGCTGTCGCAACTGCACCACCAACAGCACCTCCTACGGATGCACTTATTGATGCAGTTCCTATAAGTACAATCGATACCATTAATTTTGTTTTCAATGGTTGTTTTTTGTACCATTCGCCCATGTTATGAACTATTTCAGACAATCCTTTTTCCGCCGCTTCTTTATTAGTATTCTCCACTTGTTCATCAAGCGATTTAATTAGATCTTCCGGCTTAGCTTCTTTTTCATTATTACCTAATTCATCTTCAGGTTTTAGCACCACATCTTTATTATCTTCAATATCACGTAATTCATCTTCAAGTTTCAGTACAGAATTCTCATCATCATTTTCTTCCGCTTTTTTTATTTGCACTCTTTTTTCTAAAATTTTCTTTTCTTTGTTATTCACTTCTTCAATATCACGTAATTCATCTTCAAGTTTCAGCACCATATCTTCGTTATCATTTTCTTCTGCTTTTTTTATTTCAGATCTTTTTTCTTTGTCTATCGGAGTATCTAATTCTTCATTTGGATTATTTTCTAAT
>CAZTTV010000004.1:12306-25535 GCA_964616385.1 uncultured Candidatus Saccharibacteria bacterium
TCTTTTTTCTTTGTCTATCGGAGTATCTAATTCTTCATTTGGATTATTTTCTAATTTATTCATAGTAGTTTTTATTTTAAGTATATTTAATTAAAGTGTATCAAAATAATTCACGATTGTGTAATTTTCTTAAAATTATATTCCATATTTTCTTATAAATGACACATATTTTGTTATCCACAGTATTATTGACTACGTTGTGTATAGGTATATACTTGTATTATATAGAAAAGGTTGATTGTCTTACTTTTTGGGACTATCTTACTCAGCAATGCCTTTAAAATGGCTTTGTTGAGGGGTATTTTCAGAATTTTCTGATATATCTGATTTATCATTAACTTTAGGCTTATATTACTTAATAAACAGGACCCCGATTCTCATCAAGTTGAGAGTAATCAGGCGAAATATGTGTTGAAAAATAAGGCTTTTATTAAAAAGCTCTATTTTCTTTTTATGCCAATATTGATAATGTCAGTTTCTCCAATGTATGCAAATGCAGGTCTTCTGTCTTTTGTGTCTGGAATATTTGAAAAGAACTCAAATATAAAGAATGAAAGATCTTTAAACTCTCAGAATATGGCTCTGTTGCACGCTGCTTTAAATATTGACCCTAACCCAGCAAAAGGTGGTGGTGATATTACTATAGTTGAAGGGTCGTCTCTTTTGCCAGACTCTGGTCCATCTGGAACTATTGCTGATATAGAAGAAAATATAGCTTCATCTGGTGAAATAAGCCTTTATGTAGTTAGAAGTGGTGACTCTATATCTCAGATAGCAAAAATGTTTGGTGTTACATCAAACACTATCGTGTGGGCAAATGATGTTAAGAGAGGAAGCGTAATACACAAAGGGCAAACACTTATTATTTTGCCAGTGTCTGGAGTAAGACATACTGTAAGAAAAGGAGAAACAATAAAAAGTATAACTAAAAAATACAAAGGTAGTTTTAATGAAATTCTAGATTTCAATGGTCTTTCTAAAGAATCTATTATTTCTGTTGGAGATATTGTAATAATTCCTGATGGAGAAATTTCTACTCCACGATATAAATCAAGTTCACGAAAAGTTGTTAGAGGAACTAATGTACCATCGTACAGAGGATATTATATAAGACCTATAAACGGTGGAAGAAAATCGCAAGGGCTTCATGGGTATAATGCTGTTGATTTAGCTGTTTCTTATGGAACTCCAATATTTGCAGCAGCTTCTGGTAAGGTGATTATAAGTAAAAATAAAGGATGGAACGGTGGGTATGGGAAATATGTCGCAATACGTCATCCAAATGGCACACAAACACTTTATTCGCATGCTAGTAGAAATATTGTAAGTGTTGGGCAAACTGTTGTTCAGGGACAGATTATTGGGTATGTAGGTTCAACTGGAAAGTCTACTGGTAATCATGTTCATTTTGAAATACGTGGAGCACGTAATCCTTTCTAGTTTAAAATGTTTTGTTGTTTAACTGTTAGCTTTTAATTTTTAGAAAATATTAAAAATTAAAAGCTAACAGCTAAAAACTGTTAATAACCTAGATAATACTCGTGGATAATAAAAAAGTTGGAAACTCGGTTTCCAACTTTTTTATTTTATCGCGTCTAATTTACTTTTGGTCTGTACTGTAATGCTTCTAAAATATGTCCCTCTAATATTTCAGAAGAGTCTGATAAATCTGCAATTGTACGTGCAACCTTTATTATTTTGTGGTATGAACGAGCTGAAATATCTAACTTTTTTGCAGAGCTAAGTAATAAATCTTTGGCTTTTTCAGATAGTTTAGCCAACTCTTCTATCTCTCTTACTGTCATTTCATTATTTGTTTTTGTATTTTTGCTGTGTTTTTTAAATCTTTCTTTTTGTATTTTTCTAGCCGTCACAATACGTTCTTTTATCTCGGAAGATTTATTTGCCGATACGTCTGTTGCAGAAAGTTTTGTGTGTTCCACTTGTCCTACCTGAAGCCACATATCTATTCTATCAACAATTGGGCCAGAAAGTTTTCTTTGGTATCTTGCAAGGCTTGAAGGTGTGCATGAACATATTTTACTTGCTGTGCCAAAGTTACCACATGGACAAGGGTTCATTGTTGCTATGAGCATAAAATTTGCTGGGAATGTTTCGCTCCCACTTGTACGTGAGATATTTATAACTTTGTCTTCAAGTGGTTGCCGTAGTGATTCTATAACCCTTTTTTCAAATTCTGGGAATTCATCAAGGAAAAGCACTCCTCTATGTGCTAATGTTATTTCCCCTGGTCGTGGAAATGTACCTCCACCAACGATTGATGTGTGTGAAGCTGTATGGTGTGGAGATCTAAATGGAGGGGTTGTGACAAGTTTATTTTTAAGAATACCAGCTACTGAATGTATTCCAGTAACTTCTAATATTTCATCAAATGATAATGCTGGTAATATTTCCACGAATGCTTTTGCCAGCATCGTTTTCCCAGTGCCCGGTGGTCCATACATAGCAACATTGTGTCTTCCTGTAGCTGCAATTTCTAGTCCCCTTTTTGCCGTCTCTTGTCCTCTTATGTCTCTAAAATCAATAGGAGTTTTTGTTTCTTCCGTTTTTATCTCAGTTTTTTCTTGTGGTGTAAGTGGTGTATTATCTTTTTCGTCTTTTGTGTTTATATGTTCCACAACTTCTTTTAGTGTGCTTACCCCATATATTTTTATGTTATCAATCAGAGCTCCTTCTATTGCATTTTCTTTTGGCATATAAATTTCTTCAAACCCCATCTTTTTTGCTTCTTTTACTAAAATAAGTATTCCTTTTATTGGGTGGACATATCCGTCTAAAGAAAGTTCTCCTAAAAATATTTTTTTACTAGGATTAAATGTAATTTCATCATCAGCCAATAAATAACCAATAGCCATTGCTAAATCAAAAAGAGGACCTTCTTTTTTAAGGTCCGCAGGAGCTAGGGAAATAATAGTTTTTTGATTATAACTTTTTGGTGAAGGAAAATTAGAATTTTTAAGAGCAGCAGGTATTCTTCCACGTGCCTCGTCTATTGCTTTGTCTGGTAATCCAACAATAGAAAAAGAATAAAGTGTATTTTTTGATATGTCCGTTTCTATTTTTATTATTTTTGCACTAAGTCCTGATGTTTGTATAGAGTAAACTTTTGAAAAATGTGCCATAGGTTATAAATTGTAGTTAATATATTAACCGAGTGCAATTCTAGTGAGGGACGTTTAGCTATTTAAATGTTCTTTGCATGTGTTAGCTGAGGGATTTGCTTCAAGTCTATCTTTTTCAATTTCTTTTCCATCAACGTGGCATAACCCATATTTCCCATTTTCAATTCTCTCAAGAGCTGACTTAATATTATTTAGTCTGTCCTCAAGTGGAACCTCTACTGCGCTCCGCGCTTCAAATTCTTCCACAGAATCAGCCTGTTCGCTATTGTCAGCATTCATTGTGTCCATTTTAGCAGGTGTTGGTTCCCAGTCTTTTGGGTTATCGGGGTTTATTCGTCCAATATTACCAAGCTCATTTTCTAATCTCTCTTTTTCCTCCTCAAGTTTTTGTTTAAAATATTGTGTATCAATCATTAAAATAATTTACCATATTTGATGCTAAAAAACAAAAGTTTATTATTTGTTGTATATAATAGTTTATGTAATTCAGTAAAAAATGGATATTTGTATTTTAAACTAAATATACCTATGGTCGCTGTATTCTGTTTATTACTTCGTCCAAGGTGTCTTTGTCGGTTGTTATTATTATTGTATTTTCGCCCAAAAAAGTGTAAAGAAGTACTATCTTTCTGTCACTATCGTACAAAGCTCTAATATCTCTGTTTTTTATTATAGAATCTTCGAATTTACTTTCATATATTTCTGAATCTGCTTCTATTGCAAATAGTGGTAAAATCCCACGTGCCATATTTTTTTCCCACTCCAGCATTCCAGCAAACGCATTTTCTGTAAAGTTTGTTTTTAATATTATAAATGGTTGATTTCCATTAAATGAATGTATTCCAAACATAAATTCTTTCTCTAGTGACCTAGAAAGAACGTCTGGTATCTTTGCTTCTATTTTACTAAAGAATATTTGAGTATTAGCGCTAACCTTAACACCCTCTTCGTTTTTTATGTTTTTGATAATTTCTACTGGATATATATATTCAATATAATCCAATCGTATATCAAGAGTTTTTATTTCTAGCGATAGAGTATTTATTATTTTTTGTTTGGTTAGATTTGTAAGATCTATCTCTTTGTATGACTCTGCAAAGATTATAGATTTTATCTTAGGTTCTTGTTTGTTTTGTGAGGATTTTCTATTTTGTGTAAAATAAAATACTCCACCGAATAATACTAAAAGTCCAAGTACTATCAATATTAAACTTAGTATTTTAAGTGTTTTATTTTTGTCAGATTTTGGAGATGTATTGTATGAATGTTCGTCTTTGGATTTTTGTTCTGCTATAACTATTTGCGCCAGAGACGTCTTTTGTCCTCTCATTATTTCAGTAACATCACCATGATAAGTTCTTATTGCTCTGTCTCCAAACTTCTTTTTAATAGAATCTTTCTCTTTATGTATTGTTGTATTTTTGATATTAGGTGTTTCACCATCTCCATTTTTTCTAGATATCTTACCCTGTTCTCCTAAAACACGTGCAGCAAATAAAGGGTCTCTTACATTACTATTTTTATTTGGAGTATCCAACAAAACACCTTCCATGTTTGGGGTAGTATTATTTTTTTTGGTACTTTCATCGTTGTAAGTTTTAGTTTTTGGAGTACCGTAATTAGTATTTTGTGTATCTTGCAAGTTAGATTTATCCATTTATAGATATTATACCAGTTTATTTACTAATATAATCAATTAACGATTGCTTAATTGGTTATATTTTTATTTTTTATTTTTTTGTTTTTTGTAGCCAATAAGATATTTTTTTGGATTTTCATCCATATCTATAAAATCATCAGCTACTTCTTTTAGTCTGCTTGATGAAGATTTACCAAATGAAACAACCTCAACTTGCGTTGTTGTTTTTAAGTATTCAACGAGAGGAACAAAATCCCCATCTCCAGATACAAGAATAATAGAATCCATTTTTGGTGCCATGCGTATTGCATCAACAGCAATACCAACATCCCAGTCTGCTTTTTTTGCTCCACCAAAAAATATTTGAAGGTCTTTTGTTTTTGCTTCAATCCCTAATTTTTCAATAGCTTCAAAAAAACTATGCTCCTCTCCGCTTTCTGTTGTTATAACATATGCGATAGCTCTAACTAGTTGTCGCCCACCTACTGCTTCGTCTAATATCTCGCCAAAATTAACGCGAGCTTTGTATAAGTTCTTTGCACTGTGGTACAAATTTTGCGCATCAATAAAAATTGATACACGCTGTTGTCTATGTTTTATTACTGTCATATAAAAATAAATGCAAATATCAACCTGTATATTACCAGGAATTAAAAATGATAATGCAAAAACTAAAATTAAAATTATTAAAAATCTTCAATCTAATACATTAACAATATAATAATATAATAATAATGCAATGTATTAAGTATAAATACTCCCATATGGGAGTATTTATAAAACTAAGTTGTGTTATTTAAAATTACTTTGCTTTCAAATCAAGCTCCTTGATGACTTTTCTGTATCTTTTACCACTTTTCTTTTTTAGGTATTTAAGATGCGAACGTCTATCAGCTACCATTTGAAGTAACCCTCTTCTGGAATGATTATCTTTTTTATTTTTTCTAAGGTGTGACGAAAGTTCATCAATCCTTTTTGAAAGAATTCCAATTTGTACTTCCGCAGAACCAGTATCTTTGTCATGCATTTGTACTGTTTTTATAATATTCCCTTTTTTCTTTACTGTAAGCATGGTCAAAATACTAGCATACTTTTTAGATTTGTGCAAGTCCGTATGCTGGATTAACATCTGAAACGGTTACCCGAACCATCCCCTGTAGCTTGTAGATAAAAAGTCGGTCACCATGTCCTCATACGGACGTCCGACGTCCGTATGATGTGTCTGTATGACTTTGTGTTTAGAACACCAAGTGAGCACTCAGTAAATATATAAATATACAAAAAACTTATGAAATAAACAGGTTTCGTAAGTTTTTTTGTATATTGTGCGACATAAGCAGTGTGCTAGAATATGTTTAATGATAAGTGATATTAAAAAATTGCATAGAGAATTCTTAGAATATTTGGAGATTGAAAAAGGCAGGAGTATAAAAACAGTTGAAGATTATGACAGATATGTAAGACGTTTTTTAGATTTTTCAAAAGTTACAAAACCAAGTCAAATAACTGATGAAAAAGTAAGAGAATATAGATTGTGGCTTAATAGACAAGATGGGTTGAGGCTTCCAACTGGTGATGTTGAGAGAATGAAAAAGAAGACACAAAATTATTATTTGATAGGTCTTAGAAGTTTTTTGAAATATTCTACAAGACGTGGGATAAAAACATTGCCTGCTGACAGGATTGAACTTGCAAAAACTGGTGCACGAGACCTTGATTTGATAGACGAGAGAGAGCTTGAGAGATTATTGAGTGCTCCAGCTAATGAAACATTAAAAGATTTTAGAGATAAGGCAATATTAGAACTTTTGTTTTCTACTGGGCTTCGTGTATCAGAGCTGTGTTCACTGAATAACGATTCTATAAATTTAGAAAGAGACGAATTTTCTATTCGTGGCAAGGGAGAAAAAGTTCGTGTTGTTTTTCTTTCTCCAAATGCAAAAAAAGCGCTTAAAAAGTATTTAAATAAAAGAACTGATATGGATGATGCTATGTTTATACAAGTTGGATCAACTATGAATAAAAAAAAATCAATACGTCTCACTAGAAGAAGTATTGAAAGAATTGTTAAACAGTATGCGATTAAAGCAGGTATTTCAAAAAAAGTTACACCGCATGTTATACGACATATGTTTGCAACCGACCTACTGCAAAACGGTGCAGACATCAGGTCTGTACAGGCTATGTTGGGCCATTCTAATATTTCGACAACGCAAGTTTATACTCACGTTACAGACAAGCAACTTCGCGAAGTCCACCAAGCGTTTCATGGCAAGGGACGTAAAAATATATAGAATTCTATTTTTATAAATAATACTGAATTAAAATAAAAACATATGTATTTTAAATACATATGTTTCTTAGTAGATATTTACGATTTAAGTAATCAACCTTTTTCTTCTCAGGTCTTCTATAACAGCATTTTCGCCTGCTGTTCTTATTGTATCTTCGAGCGATTCTCCAATAGAAATCCCTTTTTTGCGCAGAATTTTTTTTGTTTCAAGTGTGACTTCTTCTTTCGTTTTGTTTGTTGCTAATACAATATTATCAACCATTGCATTAAAATTTTCTGTGCTAATATAACTTTCCATCTTTTTGTCTCCGAATATAATTAGTAATATTAATCTGAGGTTTATATTATCACATAAATTAAGCGTGTCAACGTATGATATAATTTTAATATGACAAAGATAATATCTTGGAATGTTAATGGACTTCGCGCAGTTCATCGTAAGGAAATATTTTTGGATTTTGTTAAAAAGCAAAATCCAGATATTTTGTGTTTGCAAGAAACAAAAGCAGAAGAAAATCAACTACCAGATGAAGTTAAAAATATTTTAGGTTTTAGTTCATTTTTTTCTTCATCAAAAATAAAAAAAGGATACAGTGGTGTTGCGATATATACAAAAGAACTTCCACAAAAAATAGAATATGGAATAGGTATAAAAAAATTTGATGATGAAGGACGTATAGTTGTAGCTCACTATAAAAGTTTTATTGTATTTAGTGTGTATTTCCCCAATGGAGGTGGTGGTCCAGAGAGGCTTAAGTATAAACTTGAATTTTATGATGAATTCTTGAAATATATAAATAAATTAAAAAATAAAGGGAAGAAAATAATTTTTTGTGGAGATGTAAATACCGCTCATGAAGAAATAGATTTAGCAAGACCAAAAAACAATGAAGGCAATACAGGTTTCTTGCCAGAAGAGCGCGCGTGGATTGATGAAGTTATTAACTTAGGATTTATTGATGTATTTCGTAATTTTTATCCAAATAAAAAAGATGCATATACTTATTGGGATATGAAAACACGTGCGAGAGATAGAAACGTTGGTTGGAGATTAGATTATTTTTTTGTAAGTTCTGATTTAATAAATAAAATAAAATCAACTAAAATTTTGAGTACAATCTACGGGTCCGATCACTCCCCTATTTGTATGGAAATAATATAAACAAAAACTTGTTGACATTAGAGTCTATATATGTTAATGTTAATCTTAGAAATTATCTTTTAGTTTAAAATATAACAATGGAGGTCATTAAATGGTCGAGATTATTTCTGTATATATCATTTGTTATGCAATAGGGTATATGCTTTTTGTAAGACCTTTTTTCCAAAAAAGGGGTCTGAACGAGATTATAGACAAAATTTTTTATGGAAGTCTTTTTGTTTTAGCAACACTTAAATATTTCTCATAAAATAATCGCTCAACGGAAAATCGTTCTGTTCGAGCGATTTTCTTTTACTCTATCACATCCACCTCATACAAATTTGAGTATCATCCATCAGACGCTAAAATGCTACAAAGCTTGACAAGTATGATATAAGGCGTATAATACTTACAGATTAAAGAAAGAATGAAGGAGAATGTTAACATGAAAATGAAGGAAGTATTAATAGAAAAAGCAAGAAAACTTGGTATTCCTGAAGATAAAATAAAGGAGACCTTGGATGGAAGCACCGAGGAATTTCAGGAGTTATTAGTTGGAGTATCCTCGGATGACGATGTTCTCAAGATTGCTTTTCTTACTCCAATGACATCAGAGATAAAGAGAGAAATACAAGAGAAATGGAAAGAAATTATTGGATAAAAGTTCTTTCAGATGTTGGGCGAATAGAGGGATATGGGAAAAATAAGTTTTTATTTCTACATCCATATCATGTTTTACATTCAAAAAGATAAAGTGCCCTTAGGCGCTTTATAGACCTCATGTTGCAATTTGCGCGTGGGGTCTTTTATTATTTTACCCAGTGTCTTTTCCGTATTTTTACAATCTCTTTTTCTTCTTCTTCCTCTTTTTTTTCTTTACCCTTTTTACCAAGCTCCTTTAGTTTTTTTTCAGGCAGTTTTATTAATTCATTTGCTTTGTTTTCAAGATATTTTTCGGAATTTAATGTAGGGTCTTCTAATACTTCTTCTAATAGAGCATGCAAAATTAGCCCTATTTTTGGTCCAGGTTTTTCGTTTGTAATTTTCATTATCTCCTCCCCTTTTATTTTAAGCATGCCAACTGATATTGGCGCGCGCATTGCCTCTTCAATCATTGATTCGTATTTTCTTAGGCGGTACGGAGTTTCTTTTGGCCTACCCATTCCTATGCGATCGCACGCTCTTACTTTCATAAGATCCCATACATTTTCAGGACCAACGTTTTTTACAAGACGACGTACAGCAGAAAGTGTGATCTTGTCTATATCACTAAAAAACAGGTGGTGTCTTACAAGTTTTGATACAGTGTTAATTTCATGCTTTGAAAATTTTAGTCGTTCCATTATTTTTTTAGCAACCCTGCCCCCTACTACATCGTGTCCATAGAATGTCCACTTCTTTTTAGCACTATCTTTAGAAGCTCTTCTTGTTTCTGGTTTTGAAACATCATGTAGTAGTGCGCTTAACCTTACATGTAGTGGCCATTTTTTATCTGCAGAATGTTGCAAGGCTCTTAAATTGTGCTCCCACACTGTATAAATATGGTCTCCTGATTGATCTATATCAATACCCCCCTCTACTTCAGGAATAATATATTTTAAAATATTAAAATCATGAGCAAGTTCTATACCTTTTTTAGGTTCATCTGACATTATTATTTTAATTAGTTCATCTCTAATTCGTTCTTGAGATATATTTTTTAGGAATTCAGCCTTGCTTCTTATTGCTTTTTTTGTGTCAGTGTTGATTATAAAACCAAGTTCTGTTGATAGTCTTATGGCCCTCATTATTCTTAAATAGTCTTCAGACAATCTGTCGTCAGGGTTTCCAACGGTTTGTATTATTTTGTCCTTTATATCTTCTTGCCCACCATACGGATCAATTAAGTGTCCTTTAGATATATCATATGCGACTGCATTCATTGTAAAATCTCTTCTTTTTAAATCATCTTCTAGTTTGGCGTTAAAATGAACAACATCAGGTCTTCTGCCGTCTGTATATTTACCCTCAGTTCTAAATGGTGTTACTTCAACTACTTTTAATGTTTCATCAGTAACATCTTCATTTACCACCCCAACAGTTCCGTAATCATTTTCGTAGAATGATTTATCAAAAAGCTCTTGAATCTCTTCAGGTTTTGCATTTGTTGTTATATCCCAGTCTTTTGGTTTGAAACCCCTAATTAAATCACGAACACAACCACCTACTAAGTAGGCCTCAAAACCGTTGTTTTGTAACGTTTCTGTTACACGTGATATTTCCTTAGGTATGTTTAGTTTAATATTTTTCAATGTATTATGATGCGCCTACCAGGACTCGAACCCAGAATAACGGTTCCGAAGACCGTTGTGATATCCATTTCACCATAGGCGCATTTACTAACTGTTAACAATGTAATAATACATTGAAATACTTAAAATATCAAAATTATAATTTGTTTTTAGTAATTATTTAGAAGTGCTATATACAAATAATAAGATTTGTAATTTTAATAAATTTGTAAAAAATAAATTCATGAACTATAATAGTTCATACTTTTATAAAGTATAAAATAAATGAACATAACCTAATTGTAGGTTTAGCCTATTACCAAAGATAAAATGATAGATTTATATAATATTGTTTGTTGGTAATTGCTTTTAAATTTATTTTAATAATTGTGGATATATGAAGCGAGCATATATCCACTACGTTCGGACGATATATAAATCAAATTTTAATTTTATTTATATATCGCTCCTCACTTGCGGATATAGTTTAGTGGTAGAATACGTCCTTGCCAAGGATGAGACGGCAGTTTTGGACAACAGCCGATTATCCCCTATAGGAGGGGTTTGATAGTTTAATATATGCGGATATAGTTTAGTGGTAGAATACGTCCTTGCCAAGGATGAGACGGGGTTTCGATTACCCCTATCCGCACAGACAAAAATTAGTGTAACTCATAACATGTCCTTTAACTTATAATCCCATAAAATACTGATTAGGATAGTAGTATTTTGTATAAATAAGGGTAAAAATGCCAAAAACTGTGGATAACTCTGTGGATATGTGTATAAAAGACAGATGTCTTTGTCTGTTAATTCTATTAAAGACAAGTACTTTATAGTAAAAGTACGTTGATAAATAAGGGTAAAGTATGATTATTCCAGTAAATTATTAAAATTTTCCGTCTTTTATAAATATATGTTTCATATGAAACATATATTTATAAATAATCAAATTAATATGAGATTTTTAGAAGAATTAAAAGAGTTTAAATTACCAAATGATAAATTTGCTATATTTGGGTCAGGTCCTATGGCTATTAGAGGTATTTGTGAAAATAATGATATAGATATTATTGTGAATAAAGAGTTATGGAATAAACTCAAAGCTAAATATCCCAAATTAGTAAATATAAATGACATTAAACTAACTAAGAATATTGAAATATGGAGTAATTGGCCAAATTTTGATATAGATAAATTGATTAGAGAGTCTGAGATAATAGATGGTATAAGGTTTGTTGGGCTTGATAGGGTATTAGAATGGAAAAACTTACGGAAAAGAGAAAAAGATTTACATCACATTAAGCTCATTGAAGATTATATGAAAGAGTTTCATGTATAACATATTTATAACATGTGTTTATGTGTTATAAACCATTGAAGACAAATAATGTAATATAGTAAAGAGTATAATGACACAAACATATAAACAAAAGGTGGGGGGTATTGGAGAAGATTTAGCATATAGGTTTCTCGTGAAACAAGGATTTATTGTATTAGATAGGAATTACCTTAAGAAGTGGGGAGAATTAGATATTATTACAAAAAAAGATGGTGTGTTAAGGTTTATAGAGGTTAAAACTGTTTCCCGTGAAAACATTAAAAATATTTCATTAGAGGTACTTGAACAAGATAAACCAGAAGAAAATGTTCATGCATGGAAATTAAAAAGATTGTATAAGACAATTAATAGTTACTTACTTGAGAAATATCCTAGACAGTTAGATAAGTCTATTGGTGTTATTCATGAAACACATAGCATTGATGATCAGGTGGATTGGCAGTTTGATATAGTCGTTGTTTTTCTAGATTTAAGAAATAAACAAGCAAAAATAAGATTTACAGAGAATGTTATTTTATGAAATAATATAATGCAATGTCATTATTGTGGTGTTTCATAAATAACATCTATTAACGATAAATTTGAAGTATTTTTTAATACTAAAACGTTTCATAAATAACGCTTGATCCTAGTTGTTATACTGGTGTTATCTATTAACTAACGTTGTTTTAGCTAATAGATAGGTTAGTTTCACGAATAACATAAATGTATATATTTTGAAGTGTTTCATAAGTAACAATTTTACTACGTGCATTTATTGTTATTTTTGTAAGTAGGAGACTAAGTGGTGAGTATCTTATAAAGGACATCTATTTTACAATATGTCCTTTATAAAAATTGAATTGAATATATATGAGAAAGTGTTAGTATGTATTGTAGTTTACGGGGCGTAGCATAGTGGTAGTGTACTCGCTTTGGGAGCGAGCGGTCCGGGTTCGATTCCCGGCGCCCCGAACGAATGAGCAAAGCGATATGTGTGAGGGGTGGAGTGAGACAATTTCTTGTCTCACGTCGGGAATCGAAAGACGGAGCCATGTCGCATTTAGCGACAGGCGAGTCCGGGGAGGAAGTTCTTAACGAGCTTTGCGAGTTTAGAAACTTGACCCCGATTCCCGGCGCCCCGAACGAATGAGCGAATTGGTATTTGCATTATGATATTAGAATTTTATATAGAAATTTAATAAATTATTTATGAGATTTGAAAATGTTTCTAATTCTGCAATAGAATCAGTTGATATAGATAAGGCGTATGAAAAAGCTTTAAAGTTTTTTGATGAAGTTTCTCCACGTGTAAATCCAAATGATGAAGAATTTATAGAACGATACGGTAGGACTGAGGTTGAGAAAGATAGGATGGAAATTGCAGACAAGTATGATAAAACTTTAAAAATAATAAGTCGT
>CAZTTV010000005.1:0-21995 GCA_964616385.1 uncultured Candidatus Saccharibacteria bacterium
TTATTTCAATTGATGTAAAGGAATCTACTTTATGTAGAAGGTATGTCGGTAAGGTTATTGAAGGTGTAAAGATAGGACCTTCTCCATTGTGGTTGAAAGATATGCTTGAAGCAATAGGACAAAAATCAATAAATAATATTGTAGATGCAACAAATTTTGTAATGTTTGATTTAGGTCAACCATTACATGCATTCGATATGGATAAACTAAGTGGCGATAGAATAATAGTACGAAAAGCTACAAACGGAGAGAAGATAGTAACATTAGATAATAAAGAAGTTGAATTAACTGAAAAAGATTTAATTATTTCAGACAACAAAGACGCAATTGCTATTGCTGGTGTTAAGGGTGGTAAAAAAGCAGAGGTAGATGAAAACACAACAAACATAATTCTTGAAGCAGCGAATTTTGAACCTGTTGGAATCAGAAAAACATCTCGCAGGCTTAATATATTAACAGACTCTTCAAAGAGATTTGAAAATAATATAACACCAGAGCTTGCTGGTATCGCAATAGAGAAAGTTGCTCTTCTTATACATAAAATTATAAATGAAAGTAGTAATAATATGAAAATAGGAGAGAGTGTTCAATTCTATCCACGTCCTGCAGGAGAGTATAAGGTTGGTATATCAACAGATGAAGTGAATAAATTACTGGGTACAAGTCTTAAAGAAAACGATATTGAAGACATATTAAACAGATTACAATTTAAATTTGAAAAAGTTAAAGATCCTATAAAAAAAGTTTTGGAACTTTCTCAACAGTATATTGGTGTACCATACAAATTTGGAGCAAGCATAACATACGATGCTCCACGATATTTTGATTGTTCTTCTTTTACGAGTTATCTTTTTTCTTTGGTAGGTATTTCCATACCTAGAATTTCTATTGACCAATATGTTTTTGGTGAAAAGGTTGACGATTTAAAACCAGGAGATTTGATATTTTCCAATACACACGATGGTGGCAATGTTCATGAGGAGTCGGTTGAATTTATGAAAGGTATTAAAGTAGATGGTGGAGTAGATCATTGCGGGATATATTTAGGTGATGGAAAGGTTTTGCATGCTTCACGGCATAATGGAGATGGTGTTGAAATTGAAGAAATATCCAAGAGCGAACAGTTTAAAGACATAGTTGGTTATAGGAGGATTTTAAATGAAACAGATTCCCGTTTTGTAGTATCTATACCAGCAGAAAGGCTTGATTTAAGAATAAAAGAAGACTTGATTGAGGAGGTTGGAAGAGTGTATGGGTATGAAAATATAGATAATAAATTGCCAAATATTTCCAATAATAGAGAGCATATAAATAAAGAACTTTACTATGCAAATAAAATACGTGGTCTGCTTATAGATAAAGGTTTCTCCGAAGTCTATAATTATTCACTTGTATTAAATGGGGAAGTAGAGCTTCAAAATCCACCTTCCTCAGATAAGAAATTTTTGCGTAGTAATTTATCATATGGCGTAAAAAACAATTTAGAAAAAAACAGTAAAAATACGCCTCTACTCGGGCTTGATGAAATAAAAATATTTGAATTTGGAAATGTGTTTAATAAAGACAAGGAATATAAATCTTTATGTGTAGGATATTATAAAAAAATAAAAAAATCTGATGAAGTCGCAATTGAATTTTTGGAAGAAATAGAATTAGACATTGAGAGAGAAATTGGAGTTAATATTAAGTCTGGTATAAAGGATGGGGTGTTTGAACTAAATTTTGATGAATTAGTAGACAACTTAGAAGAACCAACAGAAAATAAAATAAACAAACTTTCAGATAAAAATATTAAATACAAAAAAATATCTCAATATCCATTTATGCTTAGAGATATTGCTATGTGGGTACCTGAAGAAATAAACAATGATAAAATACTTAAAATTATAAAAGATGAAGCAGGTGATTTACTTGTACGCGCTGATCTTTTTGATGAGTTTAAAAAAGATGGAAAAGTTTCTTATGCGTTCAAGTTAGTATTTCAGTCATGGGAGAAGACGCTTACTGACGAAGAAGTTGGTGAGATAATGGATAAAATAACAAATGTATTAAATTTAAAACCTGATTGGCAGGTTAGATAATATTATGAAATTAGAAATACCATATTATTCTCAAAAATTAGATATCGTTGATGAAGAGTGGCAAGATAAAGCATGTGGTATTACGTCTCTTAAAATGGCACTTGATTTTATTGTTGGTATAGAAATTAATATTGATAAATTAATTAAAGAAAGCACTTTTATAGGAGAGCATTTGAAAGAAGGAGTATCTCACGAAACACTTGTAATACTTGCACGTAATTATGGAATTAATGCATACAGACAAGAATTTAAAAGTCATAAAATAGATATTGAAACAAATAGTAGTGGAGTTAGTCAATACGAAGATAGTATTGTAAACAGTGGAATAGAAAAAATTGCAGAACAGTTAAATAATAGTCTACCAGTGGTTGTGTCTGCTATTAAGAAGTTTAAAGAGAAAGATAAGCCACATCTAGTTATACTTATTGGATTAGAAGAAAATGCAAAAGGTATAATTGGGTTTTACTATAATGACCCCGATTCTGATACGATTGATGGCGGTAAGAGTTTGTTTGTAGATATTAAAACTTTCAAAAAAGGCTGGCGTAAAATGGCAATATTTGTGTATAAATAACACCTAAAACACTTGTTTTTGGGGTGTATTTTTGCTATAATTTTAACATTAAATATTCAAATATATGGCTAAAAATAAGGACGAGAAAACGATAAAAACAAAAGATAAAATTAAATCTAAAAAAAGTAGCGCACATAATTACGGAGCAGAAGATATAGCCGTTTTAGAGGGTCTTGAGCCTGTTAGAAAGCGTCCTGGTATGTATATTGGTTCAACTGGAGTTGAAGGATTGCACCACTTAATATGGGAGATTTTTGATAACGGCCGCGATGAGGCTATGGGTGGTTTTGCTGACCATGTTGAGGTTGTACTTTTGCCAGATAATCGAATAAGGATTACAGACAATGGTCGTGGTATCCCTGTTGGTATACACAAAAAGACAAAAGTATCTGCACTTGAAACTGTAATGACGACACTTCACGCTGGAGGAAAATTCGGTGGAGATGGATACGTAAAAGCCACTGGTGGACTTCATGGTGTTGGAGCGTCTGTTGTAAATGCTTTGTCAAAATATGCAAAGGTTGAAGTTCATCGTGAAGGAGGACAGTATGTTCAAGAATATTCAAAAGGTATTAAAAAAGCGAAAGTTAAAAAGATAGGTAGTTCAGAAAAAACAGGAACCATAGTTACGTTTGAAGCTGATCCCGAGATATTTAGTGAAATACAATATGATTGGAATAAAATAGTAACTCACCTTAGACAGCAAGCTTATTTAGTAAAAGGTCTTAGAATTACAATAATAGACGCAAGAGAATATACAAATAGTATCAACGATGAGAATGTATTTTATTTTAAAGAACTTAGTCTTGAAATACCGTCAACTTCTTTTTATTTTGAAGGTGGGTTATTGTCTCTTGTAAAACATCACAATGAACATCAAAAACCTATACATAAAAATATTTTTTATGTGGAAAAAGAATATGATGATGTCTCTGTAGAAATATCTTTCCAATATGTTGATGATATATCTGCGCGTATTTCAGCATTTGCGAACAACACATACAATGCAGAAGGTGGTATGCACCTGACAGGATTTAAAACTGCGCTGACACGTTCATTAAATAGTTACGCAAGAAAAAATAATATATTAAAAGGTAGCGAAGACAATTTTACTGGTGATGATGTTTTAGAAGGTATAACGGCTGTAATTTCTATTAAGTTAAAGGAGATACAGTTTGAAGGACAAACAAAAGGGAAGCTTGGAAGCGTTGAAGCTAGAGGGGCAGTAGATACTGTATTCAGTGAGTCATTGTCCGCATTTCTTGAGGAGCATCCTGATGATGCAAAATCTATTATAAACAAAGTTATCTTGGCTCTTAAGGCTCGTAAGGCTGCAAAGGCTGCAAAAGATAGTGTCCTTAGAAAAGGAGCACTTGAAGGCCTTACGTTGCCAGGTAAACTTTCAGATTGTCAGTCAAAAGATGCATCCGAATCTGAAATATTTATAGTAGAGGGAGATTCTGCTGGTGGTACTGCAAAAGCGGGTCGTGATAGAAAAACCCAAGCAATATTGCCTCTTCGTGGTAAAATTTTAAATGTTGAACGTGCTCGTTTAGATAGAATGCTTACATCAGAGCAGATAAAAAATATTGTTGTGGCTCTTGGAACAGCGATAGGGGATACTTTTGATATTGAAAAACTAAGATATCATAAAATAATTATCGCGACAGATGCCGATGTTGATGGGTCTCATATAGATACTCTTTTGCTTACATTGTTTTTTAGGTATTTCAGACCTATTATCGATGGTGGGTATTTATATATTGCTCAACCTCCACTTTACAAGATAAAAAAAGGCAAAGAAATAAGTTACGTGTATACAGAAGTAGAGAAAGATAAAATTTTAGATGGGGCTGAGGTAGACATAGAGGAGAACAATGAGGAAGATGATAACGAAAACGCAAAAGATTCTGGAAAAGATATAAAAACAAAAAAAGTGCAAAAGATTTCCATACAAAGATACAAGGGTCTTGGAGAAATGAACGCAGATGAATTATGGGAAACAACTATGGACCCAGAAAATCGGATTCTTAAAAAAGTTACAATAGAAAACGGTGAAGAGGCAAATAAGACATTTGATATGTTAATGGGGACAGACGTTCCTTCTAGAAAATCATTTATACAAACTCATGCAAAAGAAGCTGATCTCAGCGTGTAATTTATAGTGATGTTAATTCAGTAATGATAGTTGCAAATATAAACTTATGTGTTACTATATATTTGGTTTTAGTACACAACAATACAATAGAACAACACAGGAGAAAAAGATGTCAGATATTGCTGGACAATCCCTACTTTTTTTAGGGAGAGATTTAAACAATCACATAGAAGCAAGCAGTATTCCCAAAAAAGGTGATATTATTGACTTGTTTTTATTTGAAAAAAGTGCGCTGAATGGATTTTATAAGATTACCTCTATGGATGAAATTGAGTTTGAAGGTACTATGCATCACAGAATATCGTCCATCAAGCGCGTTAAAAATTCAAGCAGTTATCTTGATAAGGATGACATAAGGAAATTAGATTTCACCAAGGTAACACCTATGGGTGACGTTGCGTAAAAGCGTAAAACAAAACCTCTCGAACTTTATGTTCGAGGGGTTTTATTTTGTATGTTATATATCTTATTTATTTTTTAACACTATTTACAAATTCTTTTATGGTTTGCTCACCAATTTTTCCATCATCCCTACTTTCAACAGTCACTGTATTATTTTTTAATTCAGCATCTCCTATTACAAAATAGTATGGAACTTTAGCAATTTTAGTATTCCTTATCTTTTTCCCAAGTGTTTCGTCTGAATCATCAATTTCTACCCTAATATCAAATTTTCTAAGATTTGCGCAAACTTGAAGCGCGTATTTTTTATGTGTTTCCGATATCGGTATTATATTTACTTGCACAGGAGAAAGCCAAAAAGGGAATGCTCCAGCAAAATGCTCTATAAGGATTGCCATAAATCTTTCATATGACCCCAAAATTGCCCTATGAATCATAACTGGTGTTTTTTCTTTTCCATCATTATCTATGTATACTAATTCAAATCTTTTTGGCATTGCGAAGTCAATCTGAATAGTTGCAAGTTGTGTTTCTCTTCCCAATGAATCCTTAAACATATAATCAAGTTTAGGTCCATAAATTGCAGCTTCTCCTTCAACACGAACAGCATCAAGATTAAGTTCATCAGATATTTTTTGAAGCATATCTTCTGCCGTGTTCCAGTCTTTTTCTTCACCAATGTATGAATCATATTTCTTTGGGTCTCTAACAGACAAAGATACAAAATGATCACCAAACATACCAAGTTCTGTGTAGAATTCTTCAATTATTTTAGAAATATTTTTTACTTCTTCTTTTATTTGTTCAGTTGTACAGAAAATATGTCCATCATCAACAGTAATAGCTCGTACGCGTGTAAGACCACTTAGCTCACCAGGTTTTTCATCTCTGTACATCATTGTTGATTCCATATATCTAAGTGGTAAGTCTCTATAACTACGAGGGCGTGAAGCATAAATCTGTGTATGATGAGGACAATTAACTGGCTTCATAACAAATTCATCATAGTGACCTATCACTTTGATTAGTTCATCTCCAAATTTTTGTGCATGACCAGATGTTTCGTAAAGTGCTCTTTTCGCAATATGTGGAATAGTAACAGGCATCATTCCATATTTTTTGCTAATTTTTGACAATGCATTTTGTAGTTCAGTTCTTATTATTGTTCCTTTGGGTGTAAACATAGGTAGCCCTGCTCCGACAAGAGGTGAGAATGTAAACAAGTCCAGCTCTTTTCCAAGTTTTCTATGATCACGAGCTTTTGCATCTTCTTGCATTTTTATATATTTTTCAAGATTGTCTTTGTTCTCAAATGCTACGCCGTATACTCTTGTAAGCATTTTATTTTTTTCATCTCCACGCCAGTATGCCCCTGCTGTACGAGTAATCATGAATGCATCAGGATTTATTTCAGATGTATTTTTAATATGTGGACCTTCGCATAAATCTACAAAGTTTCCAGTTCTGTATATTGAAATCTCGCTTCCTTTTCCTATAATCCCGTCAATTAGCTCAGCTTTGTATGGATTATTTTTAAATATATCTCGAGCTTTATTCTCGTCTATATTTTCACAAGTAAAATCAAGTTTTCCACCTATTAATTTTTTAATTCCTTTTTCAATCTTTTTAAAATTATCAGATGAAATAGACACTCCTTCTGGTAAATCAAAATCATAGTAGAATCCGTTGTCTACAACAGGACCTATTGTTAGTTTTGTGTCAGGGAACATCTCAAGTACAACCATTGCCATTAAGTGTGCAAGTGAATGTCTGATTTTATGCAATTTTTCGTTCTCTTTTATTTCCTTCATAATATGAGCAATAATAACACCCCAGTAAGTTTTTTCAAAGTAAATTTATTTAAATCAAAATTAGTAATTTAAATTATAAAACATAAAATTAACCCCCGACATATTCGTATGAACATATCATTTGTATTTAATTAGCTTAATCATATAATTAAACTAACTCTTTGATACCCTCAGCGATAATACTTGTAGTCCCGTTTCTTTCTGATATCTTGCCTTTTAGTGCTATGCACTTGTCATTTACTGCGAGTTCTTTTACTTCTAGAAATAATTTTGGGAATACCACAACCTCAATATTGTCTGTAAAGTCAGCAATTTTGAGAAATGCCATTCGGTCTCCTTTTTTTGTTGTAACTTCTTTTGATTCTTCTATTATCCCTGCAATTACAGTAGACATACCTTCTTTCATTTGTGCTTTCATTTTTTTAATATTTGTATTTCTTTTTTCAAACCTATCTTTAAATTTATCAAGCGGATGTCCAGAGATGTATAATCCTAGAAGTTCTTTTTCCCAAGATAGTTTCTCAGTATCTGTTGCAGGTTCTCCGTCTTTTAATCTAAAACCAATCAAACTTTCTTTCTCTTTTATTTCACCAAATAATGATACTTGATCTCCATTATCACCCTTGCATTCTTTGTTGTAAGCTAAAGCTTCCTCTGTATTTGCAAGCATTGCACCTCTTTCTCCAAATCTGTCCATCGCACCACACTTAACGAGAGCTTCAAACGATTTTTTATTTAAGTTTTTATGAGTTATTCTCTCCAAGAAATCTGAGAGTGTTTTAAATTTTCCATTTTGTTTCCTCTCTTCAATTATTGCGTTCGAAATATCTGTGCCGAGATTTTTAATTGTATATAATCCAAAACGAATTTTCTCTTCATTTTTTTTATTATTTTTAACGATTGAAAAATCTCCGAAGCTTTCATTTATATCAGTAGGTAATACAGGGATGTTCATTCTTTTACATTCTGATATTATTTCAGAAATTTTTTCTGTGTCACCAGATTCAGCTGTTAGAAGTGCTGTCATATATGGAGTAGGGAAGTTGGCCTTCATGTATGCTGTCTGGTAAGCAACTTTTCCATAACTTGCACTGTGCGCTTTATTAAAACCGTAGGCAGCAAATTTTTCGATGTCTCCCCATAGTTTTTTTACAATCTTTTCTACCATCCCGTTTTTAAGACATCCAGATATAAATTTCTCTTTTTGCTCCTCCATTAGTTTTGGAATTTTTTTACCCATAGCTTTTCTAAACACGTCAGCCTCAAGCCATGAGTATCCAGCCAATTTAATTGCAATCATCATTACATCATCTTGGTATATCATAAGGCCCAAGGATTCTTGTAAGAACTCTTCCATCCTTGGGTCAATGTATTTGATAAGCGATGGTTTGTGTTTTCTTGCTATATAGTCTGGAATAAAATTCATTGCCCCTGGTCTATATAAAGCAACCATAGAATTTATATCATGAATAGTCGTAGGCTTTAGCTCTTTTAGATATCTTGTCATACCTCCGCCATTAAGCTGAAAGAGCCCCATTGTTTCACCTCTTGCAAGCATTTCAAAAGTTTTCTTGTCGTCTAGTGGTATTTTATCAATAATAATGTCAATATTTTCAAGTTTTTTTACAAGACTTGCTGCATTTTTTAAGATTGAGAGATTTCTTATCCCCAGAAAATCAAACTTAAGAAGCCCAGCATCTTCAACCGCATGCATGTCATATTGAGTAATTATTTTCCCTCCTTTTGGATCAAGCTGGACTGGGGTAAATTCATCAAGAGTTGTAGGAGAAATCACAACGCCAGCAGCATGTACTGAAATATGTCGTACACAACCTTCAAGACGTTTTGCCAGATCAATTATTTCTTTTGTATCAGTATCTTTTTTATATAAATCTTTAAGCTCAGGTACCATACCGATAGCCCTATCAATAGTCATAGGGAATCCTTGTGCGCCAAGTGGTATAAGTGATGAAATTTTATCTCCGACAGAATATGGATGTCCAAGTGCTCGTGCTACATCTCTTACAGAACCCTTCGCCATCATTGTCCCGAATGTACCTATTTGAGCTACTTTGTCATGACCATATTTTTGTCTAGCATATTCTATAACCTCATCTCGCCTATTGTCTGCAAAGTCCATATCAATATCTGGTGCAGATGGTCGTTCAGGGTTCAGGAATCTTTCAAATGGAAGTTTATATTCTAATGGGTCAACACTTGTAATTCCTAATAAGTACGTAGTAATCGATCCTGCAACAGATCCCCTAATATTTGTCAGTATCCCATTTTCATTAGAAAAACGTATAAGATCAGACACAACAAGAAAATATGGAGAATATCCTTTTGTCTTTATAATATCTAATTCGTATTCAATTCGGTCTACGACATCTTTTGTTTCAGCCAGTCCTCGTTTTGGTATACCTTCATAAACGACACGCCTGAGTTCGCTATCATAAGTTGTATTTTCAGGAATTTTCAAATCAGGGAATACCCAACTGCCGAGTTCAATTTCGATGTTGCACATCTCAGCAATCTTAATAGTATTTTCTACAGCTTCAGGAGTATCTTTGAAATACTTTAAAGCAGTCTTATCGTCTATAAAAGAAAAATCTTCAGAACCCATAGAGAATCTGTTTTCATCTCTTAAATCAGAATTTGTTTGTACCGCAAGGAGTGTTTCGTGTGCTCTTGCGTCGTCTGGATTTAAGTAGTGCGAGTCTTGGGTTCCAACCAATGGAATATCTAGTTTTTTAGACATTTTTATAATTTCTTGTCGCACTTCTTCAATGCCTGGAACACTTGGGTGGTGCATTATTTCAAGAAAGTAATTTCCAGCACCATAAATTTCTTGATGTTCTTTTGCTATTTCTTCTGCTTTGGCTATGTCTCCACTATGTATAGCTCGTGAAAGTTCTCCACCAAAACAACCAGAAAGGCAAACAAGTCCATCAGAATATTTCTTCAGCAGTTCTTTGTCTACCCGTGGTTTATAATAGAATCCTTCTGTGTTGGAGAGTGTTACAAGTTTAATAAGATTTTTATAACCAGTATTATTTTTTGCGAGTAATGTTAAGTGAAATCTTGTAGTATCAATTCCAGGTTTTTTGTCATGTCTTGATCCAGGAGTAACATAAACCTCAACTCCTATTATCGGATTTATATCATTTGCTTTACATGTTTTATAGAATTCAATCGCTCCGTACATATTCCCATGGTCTGTAAGTCCGACTGCTGGCATACCACGTTTTTTAGCAAGTTTTACCATCTCACCAATCTTAGATAATCCATCTAGCAGAGAATAATGAGAATGAGTATGTAGATGTACGAATTGAGATTTCATGATGGAGATATTATATCAGGCAAACGTATTAGTGCCAAAAATTTGCTAATATATGAGCATGGGCAATGAGAAAAATTGTAAATATATAATAGGGATTGATGAAGTTGGAAGAGGTCCATTGGCAGGTCCCGTCACTGTAGGGGCAGTACTTATTCCACGAAATCTAAAAATTTCAAATATTATAAAATTACGCGATTCAAAAAAACTTACTCAAAAAAGTAGGGAAGAGTGGTTTGCGTATATAAAATCAAATACTCAAATATTTTTTGCAACAACAAGTGTGTCTGCAGAAATGATTGATAAAATAGGAATTCAAAAAGCAACTTCTCGTGCTCTCGCACACTCTCTATCACAAACAATACGGACGTCGGACGTCCGTATTGGTGAAATTGAAATTATGCTTGATGGGTCACTTTATGCTCCACAGAAATATAAAAATCAAAAAACAATAATAAAAGGGGATGAGAAAATATCAGCAATTTCTCTGGCATCAATAGTTGCAAAAGTTACACGTGATAGAAAAATGATTAAGTTTTCAAAAAAATACCCAGAATATGGATTTGATATACATAAGGGGTATGGAACAAAGAAGCACTATGAGGCTATAAAAACCGTTGGAGTAGTTCCTATCCACAGGAGATCTTATTTGAAAAAAGTAATCTACAATACGGACGTCCGACGTCCGTATTGTACTAACTGAATGTACTTTAGGCTAATTTGACAAGTATTTTTATATATGCTAACGTTAATTTAGATTGATTTTTGTAAAGTTTTTGGAGTTTTATTGTGAAGATTGTAGATTTTACAGACCAAAATATATTAAAAGAAAGAATGACCCAACCAATGAGGCATAGTCATTTCTGTGCAGGTGTTGTTGTCGAAGGAAGTAAGGTGCTTGTTGTAAGGTATCTTCCATATCGTAATAGTCAAGACAATATACAAATAAAATTCATAGGTGGTACTAGTCAAGAAGGTGATGAAACACCGTTAGATGTACTTAGTCGTGAAATGAAAGAAGAGTTATTCAAGGATAATAGTGGTAAGATATTATCGTACAGACCTTTTTTAGAGCGTGAATGTGTTGATGACAAGAATAGACCTCCTCATTCAAAAATATTTTCACTAATAGAAGTAGATGGTAAATTTAGAGATAAGACATTATTTGAAGATAAAAAAACCGATGATATTGGCAGAATGTTTGAAGAAGAAGTTGGTATACCAGAATTTGTTGAAGTCAGATACTTAACAAAAGGCAAGAATAAAATCTTTTTTAGACACAAGCGTGCTCTTCTTGAGTTATGCAAGATATTAGCTCCAGAAAATGAAGAGTTTATGTGGGCTAATCTTGACCTAGAAAGACTTAGTAGGGTTAGTTAAATATAGTATAGAATATATATTGTCGATGGTTTTAGACCATCGGCGATTTTTTTATATAAAATTAATAAATATTGTCGTAATTATTGGTATATTTCTTGAAAAATATTTGTATTAGTGTATAGTATCTCTCATGTCAGTAAGAATGAGACACACAAGAGAACATACAGCAAACAGGCGAAGCCATCATGCATTGAAGGCCCCGCGTCTTTCTAAGTGTTCAAAGTGTAGTGAAATGCACTTACGACATAGAATGTGTGGTAACTGTGGTACATACAAAGGCAAAGAAGTTGTTGATGTACTAGCCAAAACAGTTAAGAAGCAAAATAAGGCAAAAGCAATGAATGCTTCAGTTAAAAAAGAAGTACCCGAAAAGAAAGAAAACGAAGTACTTGATGCAAAGAAACTTTCTAAGTAGGCAGAATATAATAAGAGTAAAAATGATAGTTTGAAATATTATAAATAGAGTACAGTTTTTATTTATAATAATATTACTATTTTACATTATCATTTTTAATTTTGATTTTTCAATTTTGAATTTTATATGTCAAACAGGCACCTTTCAAGAAGTATAGTTATGCAGTCACTCTTCGAGTGTGATTTTAATAGTTGTGACACTTCACAACTAGATGAGATATTAGAACGTAATACAAAAGAATTTGCTCCAGGAGTTAAGGATGTATCTTTCTTACAGTCGTTACTTCATGGAGTGGTACGTAAAACAAAGAAGATAGATGAAATAATAGTGAAAGCAGCTCCAGATTGGCCAATAGAAAAGATATCTGTAATAGACAGAAATATACTTCGTATCGGTTTGTATGAACTTTTGTTCGGTGACAGAAAAGAAGTTCCACCAAAGGTTGCAATAAACGAAGCTATAGAGCTTGCAAAAACATTCGGTGGAGAAACCAGTAGTAAATTTGTTAATGGTGTTTTGGGTGCTGTGTATAAAGAGCTTGGCGAGCCAGGTAGAGATGAAGTTTCAAAGAAAAAACACATAGAAGACGTGCCTTATGAAAAAATGCCAATTGAGAAGTTGGGTGGTGCTGTTGTGTATGCAAAAAATGGAGATGATATTTATCTTGCTTTTGTACATGATATTTTCGGACATTGGACATTGTCAAAGGGTAGAGTTGAAAAAGACGAGAGCGTTGAGGATGGAACAAAAAGGGAAATAAAAGAAGAGCTCGGTATAGATATGGAGATAAAAGAAGTTCTAGGAAGTAATGAATATATTGCCAATGATCCTGAGATAGGTAAAAAAAGAAAACAGGTAAATTATTTTCTTGGGGAGGCAAAATATGGTGAATTAGAACTCGGTCCGTCTGGTGGTCTTGATGACGCAAAATGGTTTAAGATGACTGATATTGGTAACTTGAATATATATGATGATATTTTGCCTATTATAACAAAGGCAATCAATATTTTATTAAAAAAATAGATTATGAAAGACTTTTTAGATTTTGAAAAAAAGATAGGTGTAGAATTTAAAGACAAAGGACTATTAAAGCAAGCGTTTACTCATCGTTCGTACATAAATGAAAATCCAAAATCCGGACTTCATCACAATGAACGTCTTGAGTTTTTGGGTGATGCAGTATTAGAACTTGTTATAACTGATTATCTGTACAATAAATATCCTGATAATAATGAAGGTGACCTTACTTCTTATAGGGCAGCATTAGTAAATACGATTAGTATTTCACGTGCAGCAAGTGAACTTGATATGGATGATTTCTTGCTTTTATCAAAAGGAGAATCAAAAGATACTGGGAAAGCAAGGCAGTACATCTTGGCCGATACTTTTGAAGCTGTAATAGGAGCAATATATTTGGATAGAAATTATGATATGGCTCAGAAGTTTATAGCAGATAGTTTGTTTAAATATACAGAAGAAATTGTTTCAAAGCGACTTTGGCAAGACAGTAAAAGTTATTTTCAAGAAGAATCTCAAGAGCATGTTGGCGTAACCCCGTCATATAAAATGCTTGAAGAAATTGGACCTGACCACGAGAAACAATTTACAGTAGGTGTATTCTTGAAAGATGAGTTAGTAGAAAAAGGTAAAGGAAGGTCAAAACAAGATGCTGAACAGGAGGCTGCGTCTAGAGCACTCAAAGCAAAAGGCTGGGGTGACAAAAAGTAGTTTGACATAACTTGTAGTTTTAGCTACTGTTGTAATTAGAGTGGTTTTGAGTTAAATATAATTACATAGGAGGTTCAGGTATGAGTTTTTTTAAGAAAAGAATAGTTACTTGTCATGATTATGATGACAAGTATAGTTATCTGGCATGGTTTGAAATAGCAATACTTGTATTGATAATGCTTATAGTTATAGTTTTTGAAAAAATTTTAAAAGTAGTTGGACTCGCAGAATAAAATTATAATATATTTAGTATATTATCCAAGACTCATCTTTAAAAGTAGATGAGTTTTTTTGTTGCAGTTTATGATATAATTTTCTTTAATATGTATCTAAAACGTCTTGAAATATTAGGATTTAAGTCTTTTGCAAAAAAGGGGAATCTTGAATTTAATTCTCCCATATCTGCAATCGTTGGTCCAAATGGGTCTGGTAAATCAAATGTTGCTGAATCAATACGGTTTGTATTAGGAGAACAGTCAATGAAATCTCTTCGTGGGAAAAGAGGGGAAGATTTGATATGGAATGGGTCTGGTAACACTCCACGCTCAAACCATGCAAGTGTAACAATTATATTTGATAATACGAAAAAAGAATTTGATATTGATTATGATGAGGTTGCAATTAAAAGAGAAGTATATCGCGATGGTGTAAATCAGTATTTTATAAATAATTCACAAGTTAGATTAAAGGATATTTTTGAATTATTGGCGAAAGTACATATAGGAGCTACAGGACATCATATAATCTCACAAGGAGAAGCAGATAGAGTTTTGAATGCAAACATAAAAGAGAGACGTACTATGGTAGAAGATGCTCTTGGTCTAAAAATATATAAATGGAAAATAGAAGAAAGTGATAAAAAATTATTAAAAACAGATGAAAACATGAAGCAAGTTCATTCTTTGCGTCGTGAAATCGCACCTCATATAAAGTTTTTAAAAAAACAAGTAGACAAGATAGAGAAAGTTAAAGAAATGAGAAACGAACTTCATTTATTGTATGCTGACTATTTGAATAGAGAAGATGAATACATAAAATACGAAAAAGAACGCATAGAAAAAGAGAAAAAAATTCCAAAAGAAGAGCTAAGGTCGATAGATATTAAATTGACTAAAGCAAGAGAGTTACTTTCTGAAAACGATAGTGTTGATCCAAAGAAAGATCAATTGATAGATATTGAAAAACAAATTGAAGAAATACGTAACAAGAAAGATGAATTATCTAGGAAGATTGGTCGTATAGAAGGTATGATTGAGTTTGAAAATAGAAGAGCTCAAAAGACAAATATAGTAAACAGTAAGGTAGAATTTGTTTCGTATGGTGCAGTAAGAGAGTTTACCGATAATTTAAAGAAATATTTAGCTGATACTGATGGAAAGAGTCCTGATGTGGTAAACAATATTTTAAGGGAAGTGCGTGAAATGTTAAGCAAATTCATTGTCAAAATTAGTGGAAAGAGTGTACAAGAAGAAGGCAATGTAAATAAAGATGAGTTGGAAGAGTTAGTTGAAGAAAAAGATAATATAAATAAACGTTTGTCAGAAGTAATAAAAGAAGAACAAAATCTTGATAATAACTATAAAAAACTAAAGTCTGAGATAGAGAGTGACAAGGATTCTTCTAGAGAGACAGAAAGAGCAATGTTTGAAATGATGTCTACTAGAAGTGAATTATTGTCAAAATTAAATATAATTTTAAACTCAGAAGAGAAACTTGAAAGGGAAGAACGTTTATTTAAAGAAGAAATAAAAGAAGGTATGGCGTTAATTGGTCGTGGAATTACTGAGTATCAAAATGTTTCAGTTTCAAAAGAAGAGGTAATAAATGAAGATCGTGAGTTACAGGATGATAGAAGAAAAAAAATAGAGAAAATAAAAATTAAGCTTGAGGTTGAAGGCATTGGTGGTGTTCAGGAGATAATTAAAGAATACAAAGAAACTGTTGAAAGAGATGAATTTCTAGAAAAGGAGCTTGAGGATTTAGACAAAAGCAGAGAATCTCTGCGTCAGCTTATAAATGATTTAACCGAAAAATTAGATAATGATTTTAAGATAGGAATTCAAAAGATAAATAGTCAATTCCAGGAATTTTTCTCTCTTATGTTTGGTGGTGGTAATGCTTCACTTAAAGTTGTTTCCCAAAAAAGCAGAAAAAGAAAAGATACTAACGTTGTGGCAGGTAATGAAGAAGATTTAATTGATAATGTAATTGAAGAAGAAAGAGAAGAGGGAATTGACATCAATGTTTCTCTTCCGAGAAAAAAAATAAAAGGGCTTCAAATGTTGTCAGGTGGAGAACGTGCGCTAACGTCAATTGCACTTATCTTCGCAGTGTCACAAGTAAATCCACCACCATTTTTAGTTTTAGACGAAACAGATGCTGCATTAGATGAAGCAAATTCTAGAAAATACGGTGATATTATAGAAGCTCTGTCAAAACATTCACAGCTTATTGTTATTACTCACAACCGTGAGACTATGGCACGTGCAAACATACTTTATGGAGTAACTATGGGCGCCGACGCCGCATCAAAATTGCTATCAGTTCGCTTCGATGAAGCTACCACCTACGCAAAATAAAACTACCCTGGTGTATTAAAAGAAGTTGGTTAAAATAAGAATACTTAGTTGACGTTTCTGGTTTAGTATGTTAAGATGAAAATAGACTAAATGTTATATTATTAAGGGTATTTAAGGGAGGTCTTGATGACCATTTTTTTAGAAAGGCTAAGGAGTCGTTTAAAATTTCTGGATACAAAATGGTTCAATTTGTCTGTTGGGTTAACCATGTTTCTTAATCCGATTGCGCTTTTCCCCCAATTGGTTAGAACGATTACAGCACCATCAGTAGAAGGATTGTCAGTTTCTTCGTTTCTTCTTTTCGCGGTTATACAGTTTGCTTTTGTTGCAGTAGGAATACAAAAATTAGATTGGCGAATGTTTATCGCAATGTCTATTAGTGTTATAGAAACAATTACAATTATTTTTATAATTATAATAAGATGAAACAATATTTTAGAATCGGGCGAGGATTTATTTCTCGCCCGTAATTTATTTTAAAGTAAATAAATTATTGTATATTTTACTATCCCAGTGCAATGAAATAGTAAAATATATGGACATCCGTATGTTTGATTTGACAAATTTCGATGTGTTTAATGATGTGAGAAATGGAATGATTTTGCATATCATTCATTTTTTTTACCAAAAGTTGGTCCTATTTTTATTTTCTATCTAAAAAATAATTTCTAATCTTAGTTCCATTTTGTATTTAGATAAATTTTACACGAACACATAATCAATTATTCTTTTTTCTAGGTCAACATTTTTTACTTTAACTTTTACGCTATCTCCTAGTCGATATCTTTTTTTTGTACGTTCTCCTACTAAAGAATAATTTTTTTCATCAAGTACATAAAAATCATCGCTCATATTTTTTATATGAACTAGTCCTTCAGATTTTGTCTTTTTCTCTTCAATATAAACACCCCATTTCACAACTCCTGATATAGTACCTTCAAATATTTCTCCTACTTTGTCACTCATATATTCTGCTTGTTTATATTTTATAGAATCTCGCTCAGCATTTGTAGCCATTTTTTCTTTTTCAGACGAATGTCGTGATGCAATTTCAAGTTCTTTAAGTTTTTCTTCGCTTATTTTTTTACCAGAAAGGCAATCTGCAAGCAACCTATGAACAATTATATCGGGGTAGCGTCTTATTGGAGAAGTAAAATGGGTATAATAATTGAACGCAAGTCCGTAGTGCCCTATATTTTTTGTTGAGTATATTGCTTTTGCCATTGTTCTTATTGTTGCTGTCTGTATCATATTTGCTTCTGCTGTACCTTTTATCTTTTCAAGAAGTTTATTTATTTCTTTTGAGTTTATACCATCTTCTCCTACATCAAGTTTATATCCTATCGTTCTTAAAAATGCTACAAGCTCTTCCACTCTATCTTCTTTTGGTAGGTCATGAATTCTATATATAAAAGTCTTATTGATGCAATCATCTTTATCAGACATAAACTTTGCAACTTTTTTATTTGCGGTAAGCATGAATTCTTCTATCAATTTATTTGTGTCTATTCTTTCTTTGATATGTACTCCTGTTGGTCTGCCTTTATCGTCAAGGTCAAATTGTACTTCTTCACTTTCAAATTCAATAGCTCCATTTTCTATTCTTTCACCTTTTATTATTTTTGAAATATTGTTTAAGGAATTTAGTTCATCTAAAAAGTCTCCAGCTTTATCATCAATATTTTTTTGCGCATCTTCGTATGTAAATCTTCTATCTGAATTTATAATAGTTCTACCAAACCATTCATCTATAATTTCAATTTTACCTTTGTCTATTGATTGTTTTGAGAATATAAAAATAGCAGAAAATGTCAACTTGTCTTCATTTGGGTTTAAACTACAAAGTCCATTAGAGAGTCTTTCTGGAAGCATGGGTATAGTCCTGTCTACTAAATATATAGAAGTTGCTCTTTCGCTTGCTTCTTTGTCTAATGCAGTGCCGGGCGTTACATAAAATGATACATCTGCTATATGTATTCCAATTTCAATATCTCCATTTTCTAACACACGATAGGAGAGTGCGTCATCGAAATCTTTTGCAGAAGCAGGGTCTATCGTAAAGGTTGTTGTGCCTCTCATATCTCTTCTTTTTGATATTTCGTCTTCGCTTATTTCACTTGGTATTTTTTCGGCTTCTCTTTCAACTTCTTCAGGAAGCTCAGCCGTTAATCCTCTTTCAAGAACAATTGATTTCATTTCAGTATCGTTGTCTCCTTTTTCGCCCAATACCTCAATAATTTTACCCAACGGTTTTATTTTTGGGTTTTCCCATTTTATAATTTCTACAAAAACTTTTTGGTTTTCTTTTATATTTTCTGCTTGTTCACTAGGGATTTCTATATCTACGTACATTTTCCCGTCGTCAGGTATTAAAAAATATGTATTATTTTCCTTTTTTATTGTACCTACAAATCTTAATTTATTTCTTGATACTATCTCTTCAATTTCTCCAACTTGTTTTCCATAATTATTTTTTGGATGAAGTAATACACGCACTTTGTCTAAATGTAGTCCAGTATTCAAATCAGACGATTCAATCATCACACTCTCGTCAGTATCTTCAATATTAACAAATCCAAGTCCTTTTGCAGTTACTCGGAGTGTACCTTCTATGTATTTATTATTGTTTTGAGTTTCCATGAAAGGCAGTATAGCATTAACACACAGTTTTATAAACTTGTATTCAATAGTTTGTTTTATGATTAAACCTGTTCGTGATCTACTTATATTATTTAAATTATTGACTAAAAACGGTAATCCTGATAACATATTCTTCATGTTAAAAATCAGATTACAGCGAGTTGGAAGAAAGCACGATCCATCGTTTCGTATAGTGCTTACAGACAGAAGAAATGCTACAAAAAGTGGTAAGTTTTTGGAAGTACTTGGTTCTTATAATGCTAGATTTGGAGATCCTGTTATAAAGTCAGACAGAGTGAAATATTGGATAGGAGTGGGAGCAGAGCCGTCAAATACTGTACACAATCTTTTGATAAGTGAAAAAATTATTGAAGGTAAAAAAATAAATGTTTTACCAAAGAAAAGTCCTATAATTAAAGAAAAAACAGAAGAAGAAAAGAAAGAAGATGACAAAGGAGATACTGTAGTAGAAGCAGTATCGGAGGACAAGTCAGAAGAGAAAAAAGAAGAGGCAACACTACCTGAAGTAGCGCCTACTAAAGAAGAGATTAAAGATGAAGTTGCTGAGAAAAAAGAAGAGCAGTCAGAAGAAAAAACAGCAGAAACAAAAGAAGAGAAAAAAGAGGAAACTCCAGAAGAAAAGTCGAAAGAAGATTCTAAAGGAGAGAAAACTGAATAAATTAAATCACACAAAAACCACGAAGATTACTTCGTGGTTTTTACTATAATCAGACGGAGTTCTAATTTTACATTCAATTTTTTGAGTTGACAAATTTGATAGTAGTGATATGTTTGTAACAGAAGTGAGAGGTTGTTTTTTTGTAATTAAGTAGTGAGATGTTAAACATAAATAGAGGATATGTAGATGAGTAATTTGGATGTTAATGACATAGATATTAAGGAAATGTCTGAAAAGACAGGACTCAACATATTTATGGTCGCAGAGGAATTAGGAGTACCATTTTCTGAGATAGGTGAAATTATTTCAACTAAAAAAGAAGCAAAAGACGCTTATCAGAGTATAAATTCTAGTGAAGCTGATAAATATATTCTTCCTATATGGAATGATTTTTCATTTAAGGAAATAGAAAATGTTTCAAACGAAAAAGAAGCCAGAACAGCTTTCTTTGACGCTCCTAGTGGTACATTAGAAATTTCTTTTGAAAAGTGGGTTGAATTTACTTCAACAGCAAGAGAATGCAAAGGTGCTTATGTTAATTCCGCAAGATTCAGTTCCGCAAGATTTAGTGAAATCAGAGAGAATGTTCTTTTGCCGAAGTGGAAAAAATTGTCACTTAATGAAGTGAGAGATGCTTTAACCGTAGAAGAAGCAAAAGAAGCTTATGATGATACCCCTGATGACCGTGAAATAAAAGAGGTTGCTTTACTGAAATGTATTGAACTCACTTCAACATTCAGAGAAATAAGTGTTGCTTACCACAATGCTGTCGAATATGGTAGTAAGCACAGCAAAGTAGCTTTTGTAAAAGTAATTTATCTTGCTTCAACTGTGAAAGAATGCAGTGAAGCATATCATTATAATCATCGTTTTATTAGTGCTGACTTAAAAGAGCTCGCTCTAAAGAAATGGCATAAGCTGTCACTTCAAGAAGTAAAGGATGCTTTAACAGTAGAAGAAATAAAAGAGGCTTACTGCAATACTCCATATGATGAATATGCAGAGAAATCTACCACTGATAAACGAACTATTTTTTCAATTGTGTTTGGGGGTAAGAAACTCGACGATAGCACTCCTGATTATGGTGAAGCTAGAAGAATTGCTTTTGTTAAGTGGGAGAAATTATCACTCCAGAAAGTAGAGTGTGTTTCTACAGAGGAAGAAGCACTGGAAGCGTATCACGGTTCCAGTCATGAAGGCGAAACTAGAAAGAGAGCATTATTGAAACTTGCCTCGTTCTTCAAAAAAAATAATGAGGTTTGTGTTTAATTAAACACAATACCTATCTGCGGTGTTTCGTAACGGAACACCGCTTTTTTATTTAAAGTAAAATGTAGTATAAAATCGTTGTCGTTAGTATGATGGTGGCTTTACTTGAAGTTATCTATTGAAACTCTGAGTTCTTACTTTTCAAGTTTATACATTGAAATTATCTATTGAATCTAAGGGCATTGAAGTTGACAAAATTATGAAAATAAATATAATGTAATGTATAAACAGGTCGAAAATAATGATAGTAACAGTTTTAAATAAAGTAAATTAACAATATGGAAAGAGATCAGGAATTTCTTGAATTCGTTGTAAAAGCATTGGTTGATAATCCTGACGCAGTAAAAGTTAACCGAAAGGTTGATGAAATGGGTGTACTTTTGACACTTGATATTGCTGCTGATGACATGGGTAAGATTATCGGACGAAGTGGTAATACTGCGAAAGCAATCAGAACTCTTCTTAGAGTTGTTGGAATGAAAAACAACGCTCGTGTTAATCTTAAGATTAACGAACCAGAAGGAGGAATGAGAAGTACTGCCCCAGCTTCTTCAAACATGGCTTCAGTAGATGAAGCAATGGAAGAACTTAAGGCATAAATATTAAATAAAAACCGTGCTATATTAAATCAATAACACGGTTTTTGTTTTGTAACATGATATTTCATATAATTACAATTTTTCCAGAAATGTTTGATTCGTATTTGAACGAGTCTATTTTGTCGCGCGCGCAAAGTAGTAAAAAAATAAAGTTTAAATTTTATAATATTCGTGATTTTACAAAAGATAAACACAAAAAAATTGATGCAAAACCATATGGTGGTGGTCCTGGCATGGTTATGCAAGCACAGCCAATAGTAGATGCTGTAAAGAAAGCAAAAGGAAGGAAAAATACAAAAGAAGATATAATGTCACCATCTGGTAAGCAATTTACAAACAAAAT
>CAZTTV010000006.1:0-20725 GCA_964616385.1 uncultured Candidatus Saccharibacteria bacterium
AAGATGCAAGAAGAAGCTAAGTTTACTGCTATGGTTGGTGATGGAATAAATGATGCTCCAGCGTGAGCACAGTCAGATATTGGTATTGCTATTGGTGCAGGAACAGACGTAGCTATTGAGACTGCAGACATAGTTCTTATGAGGTCAGACCCTGCTGATATATTACGTGCTATTGCTTTATCAAAAGCGACAGTAAGAAAAATGAAACAAAATCTATTTTGGGCAGCTATATATAATGTTGCTGCGATACCTGTTGCTGCGGGGGTATTCTATACTTCCTTTGGCTGGTCTTTGAGACCTGAAATGTCAGCATTATTGATGTCAGCATCATCAATCATTGTTGCAGTAAATGCAGTGTCTTTAAAACGCATTGAATCAAAATTTAAAGACATATCCAAATCATAAAAATTTATATTAAATTAAACATTTGACTTGCATGATTTTAAGGGGCATCATGTAGATAGGTAGGTATAACTTGAAAATAAGGAGATTGAGATGCGTCTTGTTAATTTTGTTTTAGTATTGTTATTGTTTACGACAGTTTCGTGTATATCTGGCGGTTACAACACTCCTTATAATGGAGGAGGTTATTACCAAAATGGGTATTATCCATTTATTTATGGCGTCGGCTATTGGGGTGGTGGTTATTATGTAAATGACCAGTATCACGAAATGGGTCATCACAATAGACATAATGGAGGTCACTCAAGAAATCATTATAATTGGTATAGGAATGGTTATAATAATGGAACTCATCATGTATATCATAACGGTGGCAGACATAGCGGTAGGCATCATGGTCATGGTAGGGCACATTAAAATATAATTTGCCTACAAACCAAAAGGCGGGTAGTATGTTACTCGCCTTTTTTTTGTAACTACTTTTCTATAATTGAGGTTTTTATGTGTAATGTTGTATAATTAGATTATTATTATGAAAAAGACAGAGAATAAATATAATCCTGTTGAGTCTATTAAAAAATACGTCAGAGCGACAAATTATTTAACAGTTTCGCAAATTTTCTTAGGGGATAATTTTTTATTAGATAAAAAGTTGTCTTTCGGTGACATAAAGCCAAGATTGTTGGGACATTGGGGAACTTGCCCGGGAATTAATTTTGTCTATGCAAATTTAAATTACTTAATCAAAAAACATCAATCATCAATATTGTTCGTTATGGGTCCAGGACATGGCTTTGCCGCGTTGCAGGCAAATTTATTTATAGAAGGAACATTTGGAAAATATTACAAAGAGGCTACTAGAGATGAAAACGGGATAAAGTATATATCAAAGAATTTTAGTTGGCCGTATGGGTTTCCAAGTCATAGTAATCCTGGAGCGCCTGGTGTAATTTTGGAGGGTGGGGAGCTTGGCTACTCATTGTCGACTGCGTATGGCGCTGTGTTAGATAATCCCGATACTTTAGCGGTCTGTGTTATTGGAGATGGTGAGGCTGAGACGGGACCCACAGCTACAGCTTGGCATTTAAATAAATTTATTAATCCAAAGACAAATGGAGCAGTTTTGCCTATTCTTCATCTCAATGGTTATAAAATATCAGGTCCGACTATTTTCGGTCGCATGAAAGATGAAGACTTATTATTACTTTTTCGTGGGTATGGATATGAACCGATAATTATTGATGGAATAGATTCAGATATATACAAAAAAGGTATTGAGGTTTTTGAAAAATGTCATCAAAAAATAAAGAAAATTCAAAAAGAAGCGCGGTCTGGAAAAAAGATTTTCTATAAATTCCCGATGATTATTTTAAGAACTCCAAAGGGGTGGACTGGTATTAAAAAACTTCATGGAGAAAAAGTGGAAGGAAATTATTTAGCTCATCAGGTTGTCGCTAAAAACGCAAAACATGACATTACGGAACTTTTGGCTGTTGAAGAATGGTTAAAATCTTACAAATTTGGTGAACTTTTTAATAAAAATAAGGGATTCACAAAAGACATACAATCTCTTGTTCCTATTTCACGGTTAAGAATAGGAGATAATAAACATTCTTTTGCCTATAAAAATACTAAAGATTTAATTTTGCCAAGTATCTCAAAATTTTCCGAAAATGCTAAAACACCTGGTACTATCGGTTCTAGTAGTATGCGTAGGGTAGGATTGTATTTAAATGAAGTTTTTAAATTAAATAGTAAAAATAAAAATTTTCGTGTTTTATCTCCAGATGAAACATATTCAAATAAACTTGATAAAATTTTTGAAACAACAAGTAGAGCGTTCGTGATGCCTGAAAAAATATGGGATAAGGATATTGATAGAGACGGAAGAGTTATTGAAATGTTAAGTGAGCATTCTCTGCAAGGGCTTATGCAAGGCTACGTTCTTACAGGAAGACATGCGCTATTCGCATCTTATGAAGCGTTTATACAAATAGTGAGCAGTATGGTTGATCAATACGCGAAGTTCTTAAAAATAGCTATGGAAATACCATGGCGTGGAGATATACCATCAATGAATTATATATTAACATCTTCTGGGTGGAGACAAGAACACAATGGTTTTTCTCATCAAAATCCAGGTTTTATAAGTAATATGTTGCAAAAAGATGGATGTTTTATAAAAGTATATTTTCCCCCAGATGGAAATAGTTCGTTGGCTGTAATCAAAGAATGTCTTTCGTCTAAAAATAAAATTAATATTATCGTTGCTGGGAAAACACTTGAACCACGCTGGTTGACTCCAAAATTGGCAGAGAAAGAACTAGAGAAAGGTCTTATGATATGGGATTTTGCTAGTAAGACAAGGCCTGATATTGTATTTGTTGGGATTGGAGACTATCTAACAAAAGAAGCGTTAGCTGCCATTGATTATCTTGGAAGAGATATACCAAAATTAAGAATTCGTTTTGTGAATATTTTAGAGATTACTTCTTTGGGTATAGGAAAGAGTGATTGTATTGCACCGCTTAATAATTTTGAATATTACTTCACTAAAGATAAGCCAGTTATATTTAATTTTCATGGCTATCCAGATGTAATTAAAGAAATATTGTTTAAAGAGAAAAATCCTGAGAGGTTCGTCGTTAATGGTTATTTGGAAAATGGGTCTACTACAACACCATTTGATATGCAGGTAAGAAATAAAACAAGTCGATATCATATTGTTATAGAGGCAATTTCAATGTTAAAAGAGAGAGGAGTAGTAATGGACAAACAAGCAAATGAAATAATTGCTAAATATAAACAAAAGTTGAAAGATCATGGTAAATACATAAGAAAATATGGAGTAGATCCAGATGAAATAGAAAATTGGCATTGGAAGCATTAAAATAAAAAAATGTATAAAAATAAAAAATATTTAATTGTAAATCCAGGCAGTGCCTCAATGAAATATGCTCTTTATGAAAACAAAAGAGAGATTGTGGTGGCAAATTTTGAAAAAGATATTTCTTCGGGTGGGGTGATGTCTTCTTTTTTTGGTAAAGGAATTAAATTGGAAAGAAAATATAACGGAAAAGATTATGAAAAGAGTATGGATATTTTTGTTGATTTTTTGCTTGAAAAAAAACTAATTATTAGAAAATCGGATATTAACATTGTTGGATTTCGCATTGTAGCTCCTGGAGATTATTTTAATAAAGTTCGTTCTATTGATGCTAGATATATTAAAAAACTTAAAAATATACATGAAGTAGCTCCACTGCATATTGGCTCGATTCTTTTAGAAATTAAAAAAGTCGTAAAATTATTACCAAAAACAATTAGATTGGGAGTATCTGATAGTGCTTTTCACTCTACAATACCTGAAGTAGCAAAAGTATATGGACTACCTAGCAAAGATGCTAAAAAGTTTAATATACATCGTTATGGATATCACGGTATTTCAATTGAATCAGTATTAAGGAAAACTAAAAAAATATTTAAAAAACCACCATCGCGTATTATCATATGCCATTTAGGTAGTGGTGTTAGTATAACAGCCATAAAAGACAACAAGAGTATTGATACTTCAATGGGATTTACGCCACTTGAGGGACCATTAATGGGGACAAGAGTTGGAGATTTTGATGCAGGAGCTTTATTGTATTTGGCAAAGAAATTAAAATTTTCTCATGAAAAGATTAACGAGTATATAAATGAGGAATGTGGGTTGCTTGGTGTAAGTGGTAAAACGGCAGATGTTAGAGAGCTACTTATGTTTGAAAAAAAAGATTATAAGTCTAGTTTGGCGCTTGATGTATTTGTCTATCGTATTAAAAAATACATAGGAGCATATGTAGCTACATTAGGAAAGCCTGATTTAATTATATTTACTGCAACTATTGGAGAACGCTCTAGTATTATTCGTGAGCGAATTTGTCATGGACTTGAACCGTTAGGTATTATTTTGGACAAGAAAAAAAATAAACAAATAAACGAAGGAAAATATTTTATTCAAAATCAAAAATCAAAAATCAAAATAGCTGTTGTTGGTACAAACGAGATGGAAGAAATTGCCATAAAGATACAAGAATAAGTTCTAAGTTATCCACAATAGAATGTTTATTCACTAGACTTAAATACCCCTAGGGGGTATTATGTAAGTATGAGTAACAAAGCACTAAGTATATATTTTATAATTTTTGCCGTATTGTATTTTGTATATACTGTTTTTGTAGTGAAGCATGGTATACATTTAACAAATTCTGCTATAACCATAGCAGTTGTTGTGTTGTCAGGATATTATTATATAAAGAGTCGTAATAGATAAAAATATGGAAACTAAAAATAAAACTTTATTTGATAGCATTATAATAGGAGTAGGTCCTGCTGGCATGTCTTCTGCTGTTTACTTGGCAAGAAAAGGACTGAAGTCTCTTATTATAGGAGATGTTATTGGTGGACAAACATCCTTATCTGGAGAAGTTGATAATTACTTAGGGTTTAGTTTGATGAAGGGTGCTTTACTAGGAGAACAATTTCACAAACATATAGAAACTTTTGATAATTTAGATCATCTACACAATGTAAGGGTTACGAAAATAGATAAAATAGATAAAGGATTTCGCGTTTCTGTTGGAGATGATAATTACGAGGCTAGAACATTGATTATTGCATCTGGTAAAGAGCCTCGTGAGCTTGGTGTTCCAGGGGAAAGAGAGCTAAAAAATAAAGGAGTTACTTATTGTGCTACTTGTGACGCACCTTTATTTAACGGTAAAGTCGTTGCTGTTGTTGGAGGTGGAAATTCTGCTTTAGATGCCGCAATACAGCTTTTGAACTTTTCACCAAAAGTTTATTTAATTAACATAAATGAAAAACTGAATGGAGATGCCATAATGCAAGAAAAATTAAATAAAAACGATAAAGTAAAAATAATAAATAAAGCTGAAACAGTAGAAATATTAGGAGAAGGTTCTGTTAATGGATTAAAGATTAAGGTTGAAGGGAAAGAAGAAGTACTTGATGTTGGAGGTGTGTTTGTTGAGATAGGTTCAATACCTAGTGTTGATTTTTTATCTTCAGATATTGAATTAAATAAACATAATGAAATTATAATTGAAAAAAGAAACATGACGAATGTGCCAGGTATTTTTGCTGCAGGAGATGTGACAGATGTATTAGAAAAACAGACAATTGTTGCTGCGGGAGAAGGAGCGAAGGCCGCGATACAGGTATCGGAGTATCTTAATAAAACTCAGTAGATAATAGAGTTTGTATTATTAGTAGTTAGTATCGGATAATTTTAAATAAATCTAAATATTTTAGGAAGGTTTAATACAAGTATCTGAAAAAATATGAAAACAAGTTTTTACAAGATGAGCTTAACAACAGGTTTGTTCCTAGTCGCAATATATATTATTTGTCTTGGTTGGCAGTATTTATTGACAGATGTAGCTATAAAGACACTGCATATGCAATTATTGAGTCTTACTTTCCCAGGATTTGTGTGGCTTTCGTGGGGTAGTTTTATATGGGGAGCAATACTTAGTGTTGTGTATGGATTGATTGGTGTATCAATATTTCGTTGGTTGCATAAAATATGTTGCAATGCATAGTAGAGATTTAATTATTTAAAACATAAAGTATCACAAAATAAATTATGCAGTATACTTGGCTTATTTGGAGCGTTATACTTTTGGCCGTGTGGGTTATTGTATATATTTTCCTAAAAGAAAAAAATAGTAAAAGAGAAATGATTATTGTGAGTTTGTGGACGTCTTTGCTTGGATTAACAGAACCAATCTTTATTCCAGTGTACTGGGATCCACCATCGTTGTTTAACTTAGCTCAGAATACTGGTTTTGATATAGAAAGTATAATCTTTGCATTTGCAATAGGCGGGTTGGCGGCTGTAATTTACGAACTACTTTTTGGTGTAAACCATAAAAAGATTTGCGACGTAGAGAAAAATAAACCCTCACACAAGTACCATACCTTAGCACTTTATTCTGCCCCTATTATTTTCGTTGTGTTGATCGTGCTTACTAATTGGAACCCAATTTATCCTACAATAATTGCTCTTTTTGGTGGAGGTTTGTTTGTTGTTTATTGTCGCCCAGATTTAAAGAAAAAAATGATTGCAGGGTCATTCATATTTATGGCTATATACTTTGTGTATTTTTGGACATTAATTGTTATATATCCAGAGTATGTTACAAGTGTGTGGAATTTGGAATCAATATCAGGACTTCTTGTGTTCGGAATACCACTTGAAGAATTATTATTTGCTCTTGGACTAGGTTTTTTGTGGTCTGGTATATACGATCATATTAAATGGTATAAAATAATTAAGAGTTAATATGGTTACTAGTCATAATTGTAAATATAAAAAATAAAATAAATGAAAGAGAAAATATACGAAACAATAATAATTGGTGGTGGAATATCAGGATTGTCATGCGCAAAAAGGCTAAATGATAAAAAGAGAGATTTCTTGTTAATCAGTAAAGATTTGGGCGGAAGGCTACTTTCAGAAGAATGTTGTGCTGTGAATTATGGTGGGGCATATATGACATCTGATTACGTTAATATGCTGAAATATGTGAAAAAGAAAGAGGTATTAAGAGTACATGATTTTTTCTTTTTTGACGGTAAGAGATTTAGAAATGTTTTTGTTCTTAAAAACATAAAACATATTCCTAAAATGATTCATTTTTTGCTTATATTAAAAAAATTAAGAAAACATTTCATAGGGTATCGCAAGCAAGCATCAAAAATATCAATTAGCGAATATTTTGTTAAAGATCCAATATTGATGAAGTATTGGAATATGTCTGCTGAAGATTTTATTACAGAGAATGGTTTTGAAGAATTAGATAAACTATATGGCAATCCTGTTACAGCCGCAACAGCTTTTATTGAATCAAAAAAAGTTAATGCTTTTTATTATATGGGTATGTTTTTCCCAAGTATTTTAGATTCATGGATAGTTGACCTTACAGATACAGTAGAAAAAATATCTAGTGGGTATAAAGATAAAATATTAATTGATACTGTATTAAAAGTACAGAAAAACTCGGATGGTCTATTAAATGTTAAGACATTAAATAGTTCTTATATTTCAGAAAATATAGTATTTGCTGCTCCACAAGAATCTTTATCTGAAGTATATGATTTGCCAAAACCCCACATACAACAATATGCATATGTATTTAATATATCAGGTATAAGAAAAGAAATTTTTAAAAACAAAAAAGCTGTTGTATTTAGACCAGAAGATCACTCTATTTTTATGATATGGAGCTTGGCTGATTGTTCAGACATAATATACTCTAGTAATCCAAATCCAGACCTAAGTGAATATTATGAAAGTCACAAAATTGTTAATAAAATACACTGGGAGCCTGGCATGATAATTCCAGGTAGTGAGTTAATAAAACAAAAATTTGAGGAGAATGTATATATAGCATCAGATTATAACTTATCTCTAATGGAGGATTGTTTTTTGACTGGATTATATGCAGCAAATCAGATTATAAGTAAGAATAAATAAAATTTTATATATTAATACGAATTTTATAACCTTGTATTAATGGTACTTTGCTTGACTCGCATGATATAATTAAAGTAAACATGGCAAAAGGAAGAGATAAACAAAAAAAGGAACAAAAGAAACCCAAAAAAACTAAAATAAGTTAAATTTTGTTCATTATTATTTTATTTTTTGTCTGTAAAAATATACGGGTATTTTGTGTTGTGTTTACATTATATTATGTCTAAAAAGATATTCAAAAAAATACCTAATATTTTTAATATAATTACGGTATATAAAAAAGAGATAGTAGGGATATTAATTGTAATTGTTGCTTTCTTAGTTGTTTCGTACTTTGCAAGTGAATATTCAAACTTAATACAAAATACAATTTGGTTGAAAGGTCAGTTTGGTATTGTGTTGTATTTGATCATAGTTATAGTTGCAATAGTAATAGCACCGATAAGTGCAATGCCTCTGTTACCAGTAGCTGTTACTTTGTGGGGAGCTTTTTTCGCTGCAATTATAAGTATAGTTGGTTGGACGACTGGCGCGATATTGGCATTTGTATTGGCAAGATTAATAGGTAAGCCTATAGTGTCAAAATTTGTTGATTTAGAAAAGGTTAAAAAACTAGAAAATATAATCCCAGAAACACATATGTTTCTGGGAGTAGTGCTGTTAAGAATGATTTTACCAGTTGATATTTTAAGTTATGTACTCGGTCTTTTTAGTCACATGCCACTGTATTCATATTCTTTAGCAACGCTTATTGGAATTGCTCCTTTTGCTTTTATTTTTGCTTATTCTGTTAAGCTTCCAATTTATTTTCAGATAGCATTAATTTTAATTAGTCTATTGGTCGCATTGTTTGGTTATATGCACATAAAATCAAAATATAAAATTAATAATGTAACACAATAATTTTTATGAATTATAATAAAAAATCACTTGAACTTCACAAAAAAGGTCGTGGCAAAATAGAAATTGTTTCTAAAGTACCACTGAAAACAGAATATGATTTATCCTTGGCATATACTCCTGGAGTTGGCGCTGTGTCTTCAGCTATTGATAAAGATAAGAGAAAATCTATGATACTCACCAATAGAGCTAATCAAGTTGCCATAGTATCAGATGGCACTGCTGTTTTAGGGCTTGGTAATTTAGGACCTGAATCTGCGATGCCAGTAATGGAAGGTAAGGCGGTTATATTTAAAGAGTTTGCAGGAATTGATGGTATTCCACTTTGTATAGACACGACAGACGTCGAAGATATTGTACGATTTTGCAAACAAATAGAACCGAGCTTTGGAGGTATTAATTTAGAAGATATATCGGCACCAAGATGTTTTGAAATTCTTTCAAGGCTTGAAAAAGAACTTTCTATCCCAGTTTTCCATGACGATCAAGACGGAACAGCTATCGTAGTGTTGGCAGCAATTATAAATGTTTGTCGTATAAAAAAGAAAGATATTAAAAAATTAAAAATTGTTATAAACGGCGCAGGTGCTGCAGGTATTGCCATTGCTCGTCTTTTGGTGAGTCAAAAAGTAAAAGATATAATTTTACTTGATAGTAAGGGAATGATATATAAAGGAAGAAAAAACCTAAATTCAATAAAAAAAGAATTGGCAGAAAAAACAAATAAAAAATGTATTAAAGGAGGATTGGAAGAAGCTCTAGTTGGAGCTGACCTATTTATCGGTGTCTCAAGAGCTAATCTTGTTAATAAGAAAATGGTGCAATCAATGGCAAATGCTCCAACTATTTTTGCTATGGCAAATCCGGTTCCCGAAATAATGCCTCATATTGCGAAAGAGGCAGGTGCAGAAATAGTTGGTACTGGGCGTTCTGATTTTCCAAATCAAATTAATAATGCTTTAGTTTTCCCTGGGCTGTTTAGAGGACTTTTGTATTCTAAAAACAAAAAAGTGACTGATAAAATTAAAATTGCAGTAGCAATGACTATTGCAAAAAGTATTAAACCAAACAAAAAAAAGTTATTACCAAAACTTACCGACAAAAAAATAGTAAAAAAAATAGCAGAAACTGTTATGAAGTATAACTAAGTAAATTATAAAAACTATGAAAGAAAAAACATTTGATATTATAGTAATAGGTGCTGGGTCAGGTGGTCTTAACATTGCTGGATTTATGAATAGAGTCGGGCTCAAGGTGCTCTTGGTTGATAAAAGTGATGAAAATATTGGAGGGGACTGTCTTAATTTTGGATGCGTACCATCAAAGGCTTTAATACACATCGCGAGATTAGTTAAAAATTCACATGATGCTAAAAAGTTTGGTATTGAAATAACTGGTAATGTGGATATGACAAAAGTTAGAAATTATATAAAAGACAAGCAGAGCATAATACGTGAGCATGAAAATGCAGAGTATTTTAGATCTATTGGTATGACTGTTGTTCTTGGTAGTGCAAAATTTGTTTCAAAAAACGAAGTAGAGGTTGGAGGTGTTACATATAAATCAAAGAAGATAGTTATTTCAACTGGTTCTCGGCCTAGACAATTAAGTATTAAAGGTTCTGAAAAATTAAATATTTATACAAATGAAGAGATATTTGATATTGAAAAATTACCAAAACGTCTTTTGGTAATTGGTGGTGGTCCAATCGGCCTTGAAATAGGACAAGCTTTCAATTATCTTGGTTCGCATGTCAGCGTGTTGCATCGTAGTGACAAACTTCTTCCAAAAGAGGACATTGAGATTGCAAATATATTTACCGATAATCTTAAAAGAGAAGGAGTAGAATTTTATTTCAACAGCGAGATAAAAGAAATTTTAGATAATAATGAAGTGTTAATAAATAATGATGGTAAAGAAATAAAGCCTTTGTTTGATGCGATTTTTGTTGCGATTGGAAGAGAGCTCAACACAGAAGGACTTGAATTAGAAAAAGCTGGGATAGAAATGGACGGTCGAAAAATTAAAGTAGATAAATATTTAAGAACAACAAATAAAAATGTTTATTTATGCGGTGATATTGTAGGTGGACATCAATTTACACATGCAGCAGAATTGCACGCAGGAGTGATATTGAATAATTTTTTCTCGCCTGTTAAAAAGAAATATAGTCCAGACAAATTGTCGTGGGTTACATATACAAATCCAGAAATTGCTACTTTTGGGTTGAGTGAAAATGAACTTAATAAGAAAGGTACTAAATATAAAACACTAAATTCTGATTTTAAAGAAGACGATAGGGCTATCGTTGATGATTTTGGTGAAGGGAAAACAAAATTGTTTGTGTCTAATAAGGGAACTTTATTAGGAGGTACTATGATTGCACCAAATGCAGGAGAGCTTTTTCAGGAGCTTGTGCTTTTGAATAATTCAGGGCTTAAAATATCAAATATATTCAATAAGATATATCCATATCCTACAGCGACAAGAATAAACAAACGGGTTGTGTCGCAACACTTTGCAGAAAAATTAACAGCTTTTAATAAAAAAGTATTAAAATTCTTGTTTCATTGATTTAATAAAAATATGATATGATTAGGTAGTTATAAACAGTAGTAATTAATTTCATTTTATGCGTATAATTTCATGGATAGTTGTTGCAGTCGTTGTTGTTGGTGCTGGATATTTTGCCATTCAAAAATATTCAAATAAAGATTTGAATTCTGGAAAAGAAGTAAGGGTTACAGACAATAAATCAGAAGAGAGTATCGTTGGGAATTGGCAAAGTTCTGATGATAAAAATAGTATAGTAATCTTTAAGAAAAATGGTACTACTGAAGATATATACGACGGGAAGACATTGAGCTCTGGCACATGGAAGATTACTAATGGAACAAAACTTACAGATGGGAGTATTTCAGAGGGGACTTTTTTGGAAACAATAATAGATGGAGAGAAATATAATTATAAAGTTATTTCTGTTGATAGTTTAAAATTAAACTTAACTTATTTACCTAGAGGAAATACATTAAGTTATGAAAGAGTAATTAACAATTAATAATAATTATTATGAAAGGTTATTTAGTAAATATAGAAAAAGAAACTATAGAAAATACAGACTATCGTCGTGTTCTTTATACGTCAAAAAATAGTCAGCTTGTTCTTATGAACATAAATCCAGGTGATGATATTGGAAATGAGGTTCATGAGCTAGATCAATTTATTAGAATAGAAAAAGGTTCTGCGAAGGCTATACTTAATAATGGTGAAACTGAGTATGAGCTAAAGAGCGATTTTGCAATAGTAGTTCCTTCTGGAACATGGCATAACATAATAAATACTGGAGATGAACAGCTTAAATTATATACAGTATACTCTCCACCAGAACATAAAGATGGAACTGTGCATGAAACTAAGGATTCTGAACAAGAAGAGCATTTTGATGGTATCACTACAGAATAAGTTTAAATTATTTTATAAATAGATATGATGTTTTAGTTATGAAATGAACGGCTCAACTCGTTGAGCCGTTCATTTTTGTTTGACCTGTGTGATACAATACTATTTATGTTGCAAAAAACAGCCTTAAATATATTAAAAGCAGGGCGAAACGTATACTTAACGGGAGCTGCAGGAAGTGGAAAGACTCATATTTTGAATGAGTATATATCATATTTGAAACATAGAGGTGTTGGAGTTGGAGTAACTGCATCAACTGGGATTGCTGCTACTCATATTGGAGGGGTAACTATTCATTCATGGTCTGGAATAGGGATTAAAGATTATTTGAGTGAAATGGATATGGAAAATCTAGAACAAAAAGAATATTTATGGAAACGATTCAATAAAACACAAGTTTTAATAATAGACGAAGTATCAATGCTCTCTCCGAAAATGTTTGACGCGGTGGAAAAGATATGCAGAAAGATGAAAAGATGCGAAGACCCATTTGGTGGGATGCAGGTAATTCTCTCTGGAGATTTTTTTCAGCTTCCTCCTATAGTTAGAGGTGGTGGGAGTGTAGAGTTCGTAAACAATTCAGATGCGTGGAACAGCATGGACATACGGGTATGTTATTTGGAAGAACAATTCAGAACAGATGATTGTGATCTCTCAGGTATTTTAAGTAATATGCGTAGTGGGCACATAGCTCCTAATATAAAAGAAAAAATTAAAAATATTGGAATTAAAAAACTTGATAATGGCATTACTCCTACACGACTTTATACTCATAATATAGATGTTGATGAAATAAATAATAGGGAATTAGATACGTTGTCAGAAAAAGAAGAAGTGTTTGAAATGACCACTAAAGGTAAAGCAAAGCTTGTGGAAGGATTAAAGAAAAGTGTACTCACACCTAGTACTCTTCGGTTAAAAAAGAACGCAGTGGTTATGTTTATAAAAAATAGCATAGAAGAGGGTTTTGTAAATGGTACATTAGGTATTGTTGAGGATTTTGAAATGGGCATACCTGTTGTAAAAACTTTTTCTGGGAAAAAGATATTTGTAAGCACCGAAAGATGGAGTATAGAAGAAGATGGGAGCACTCTTGCATATGTAGAGCAGATACCACTTCGCCTTGCATGGGCGATTACAATACATAAAAGCCAAGGAATGAGTTTGGATGCTGCGGAGATAGATTTGTCAAAATCTTTTGTTCCAGGACAGGGGTATGTTGCGTTATCTAGATTGCGTACATTGGAAGGGCTTTCTCTTATTGGAATAAATGACGTTGCCCTTGCTGTACACCCTAAGGTTTTGAGACTGGATAAACATCTTTTGTCAGAATCTTTGAAATGGGAAAAAGTTTTAGGTAGGTTTCAAGATGAAAAGATAGATAAAATGCATGAAGATTTTATATTGAAATGTGGTGGTACTATTGATGAAGAAGAAATAGAAAAAAATGCAATAAAAGAAAATGATGAACCTATTAAAAAAGTTCCGACACACGAAAAAACGTTGATGTTAATAAACGAAGGATTAGAATTAAAAGAAATTGCAAAAGAACGAGGACAAGTATTAGGAACTATAATATCTCATCTTGAAAAGATTAAAGAACTTGGTATTGAAGCAGATATAAATAGATTTAAGCCGAAGTCTAAAAACTTGAAGAAGATAAAAGAGGCATTTAAAAAAACTAATGATATAAAACTAGCGCCAGTATATAAAAAATTAAAAGGCGAGTATACGTATGACGAGCTCCGTTTAGCTAGGTTGTTTATATAAATTATCCAAAACTTTACTTGTCTATACTAGAATGATATAAATATGTTCAGAATAGTAGGTTTTCTACTAATATTGTTATTTTTATAATTTTGAAGGAGTAACGTGATGTTGGATCGTTATACGACACCTGGTATGGAAAAGATTTGGTCAGATGAAAATAAGTTTTATCTCTGGCTTAACGTTGAACTTGCTATACTGAAGGCCAGAAAAGCAATAGGAGATATTGATGTTGATATTCCATATGGTCTTATAGATAAAATAAAAATTGATGCCAAGGAAATAAAACGCATAGAGGAAGAAGTAACAAAACATGACGTAGTGGCTTTTTTAAATCACATCTCACCACAACTTCCAAAAGATTTAAGACAATGGTTTCATAATGGCGTTACTTCTTATGACATAGGAGACACGACGTTAGGGATACAATTACGTGATAGTGTAATTTTAATACAATCAAGCCTTATGCTCTTGATGTCGGAAGTTAAATTTGTGGCAATAAATAGCAAATATTTTCCGCAGATAGGACGTACACATGGTATTCATGCTGAACCTATAACATTTGGTGTAAAATTAGCTAATTGGTATGCCGAGCTTTCTCGCAGTATGGAACGATTGGAATGTATGAGAAAGAATGTTTCTTTTGGAAAAATATCTGGGGCTGTGGGTATGTATACAATTGACCCAAAAGTGGAAAAACTTGTTTGTGAATATTTGATGCTAAAACCAACTATTGCAACACAGATAGTATCACGGGATATAATCGCCGAATATACAGCAGTGCTGTCTGTGTTAGCAGGAACAATTGGAAAGATAGCTACAAATTTACGGCTAATGAGTCAAACAGAGCTCGGCGAGATTTTAGAAGCTTTTGGTAAAAATCAAAAAGGTTCTTCCGCTATGCCTCACAAGAAAAATCCGATATCAAGTGAGAACATATCAAGCTTGATGAGGGTTGTTTTCGCTAATCATAATGTTGCGTTGGGTAATTTGGTAAATTGTTGGCATGAGAGAAGTTTGGATAATTCTGGGAGTGAAAGAATTATTCTGGCAGATTCTTCTATGTTAATACATTTTTCTTTAAATAGATTGAAGAAAATATTAGATGGAATGTGCATCAATAGAGATAAGATGAGAGAGAATATTGATATAACAAAAGGTCTTATTTTTTCTCAAGAAGTTATGATTCTTGTTTCTAGCAAAAGTGATTTGCCTAGAGAAACTGCTCATTCAATAGTTCGTGATATTGCAATGGGTTGTTGGAGTACGGGTGGCGATTTTTTTGAAGCACTTTTAAATAACAAACAGATTATGAAAAATATAACTAAAGATGAATTGCGATGTTGTTTTAGCTTAGAGAATAAACTAAAATATACAGATTTCATTTTTGAAAAAGTATTTGGACATAAATAGGTTTGTAAAAATACTATAAACAAAAGGGCGTTTTGGTTTGAATTAAACCAAAACGCCCTTTATTCAATTTCTATGTAGTATTGATTGTGAAAACTATTCAATAGTGTGCCGGTAAAGCTATATATTTAATGTGAAAAAAATTAGCATTAAAGCAGCACCTACAAGAGCAGTGTTTTTTAGGAAATTTTGCATCTCTATCATTTTTGAGGCATCGTCACTTTCTTTCCAGAAAGCATGCATTTTAATACTCACTGGAATAAGGAATATTATAATTAAGACTAAAGATTGCGGTATATATGCTCCAACTATAACCCCCAATCCACCGAGAATTATTAAAAGTCCTGATGCATATATCATTAAAGATGAGTTATTTATGCCTTTTGATTCGGCATAGTTTTTCATCATTTCATGCTTCATGAAATGATTTATCCCCATCATAAAAAAATATCCACCAAAGAGAATTCGTCCTATCCAAAATATTATATTTAGTGTATCCATGTTGTTTTTTATAATTAATAATCTGATATACTTAGAGTATAATATATATAATAGAATATGAATATAGTAAAAAAACTTAAAGATTTATCAGTTGACGACGTTGCCATAGATGGTAAAACATTGGAAGAATATAGTCGAAGTACCAGTTTTTTTAAACTAAGACCAGAAGCTGTAATTTTCCCAAAGAATTCTGATGATATAAAAAAAATTGTAAAGTTTGTTTCAAATAAGAAAAAAAGTGGAGATGATATATCTATTACCGCGCGTGCTGGAGGTACTGGAATGAGCGGGGGCTCTTTAACTGAATCAATAGTTGTTGATGTATCTAAATACATGAATACTATTGGTGAATTTGGCAAAGATTATGGTGTCATTGAGCCTGGTGTAATGTATCGTAATTTTGAAAAAGAAAGTTTGAAACATAATCTAATATTCCCGTCATATCCAGCGTCAAGAGATATTTGTGCTATTGGTGGGATAGTTGCAAATAATGCTGGTGGTGAAAAATCATTAAGATATGGCAAGACAGAAGAATATGTAGAGGAAATAAGAATGGTTTTGGCTGACGGTAATGAATATTTATTCAAATCCTTGTCATTTGATGAATTGGAAGATAAAAAAAAGATGGATACTTTTGAGGGCGATGTTTATAGAAAGATGCACAAACTTATCTATGATAATTATGATTTATTGCGAAATGCTAAACCTGATGTATCCAAAAATTCAGCAGGGTATTATTTATGGAATGTTTTAGATAGAAGAAAAAAGACATTTGATTTAACTAAGATGATTGTTGGTTCACAGGGTACATTGGGGATTATTACTGAAGTTAAGTTAAAATTAGTGAAACCTGAAAAATATTCTAAATTATTAGTCATATTTCTTAAAGATACTAAAATTTTAGCTTATGTGATAAGAAGAATATTAAAATATAAACCAGAAAGTTTTGAATCTTATGATGATCATACATTTAAAGTAGCAATTAAACTATTTCCTAAGTTATTTAGTAAAATAAGCGGGAATATGTTTCGTGTTGCTTTTGATTTTATTCCTGAATTTTTCATGGTGCTTACTGGTGGCGTACCAAAACTAATAATGATAGCCGAGTTTACTGATAGCACGGAAGAGGGTGCTATAAAAAAGGCAGAGATGGCTCAAGAAGGCATAAAAGAATTTAAACTAAAAACAAAAGTAACAAAAAGCGAAAGAGAGTCAAAGAAATATTGGACATTTCGTAGAGAAAGCTTTAATTTGTTGAGAAATAAGATGAAAAATCTACACACTGCTCCTTTTATTGATGACATAATAGTAAAACCAGCTCAGTTACCGGAATTTTTGCCTAGACTAAATGGGATATTAGATAAGTATAAAATTATGTATACCATTGCTGGACATATGGGTGATGCAAATTTCCATATAATACCTCTTATGAATTTTTCAGACCCAAAGTCTGTTAAGATTATTGAGAGACTAGGGAAGCAGGTGTATAATTTAGTAATTGAATTTAAGGGTTCTATAACAGCAGAACATAATGACGGTATTATTCGCACACCATTTTTAGAAATGATGTACGGAAGTGAAGTGTATAATTTATTTAAAGATACAAAAAATATTTTTGATCCAAACGATATATTTAATCCTGGTAAAAAAATAAATGGTAGTACAAAATATGCGATGGAGCATATAGACATAGAATAGAGTTGTGTAATAAAATTATGGCTAAAAATAGTATTTTAGAGATTGTAAATATGCAGAAAGCTTTAATAGTGGTTTTTAAAAGACCAGTTAATTTAGTTTTGGCAATTGTTGTGGCACTGCTTTCTTTCTCTCTATCTATATTGCTTGTAAATTATAGATTTATTTTAGAAATCATAGAGAATAGTTCTATAAGCTTTATAGATAAGATAAAAGTATTAAGTAACTTACTGATTTCAATAAATACAAGCTTTACTACGTTGTCTGCTCTAACTACCATAATAATTTCCATTTTGCTTGGTGTGAGTATAGCTATGGTATTTTATATATATAAAAGACGTGTTAAAACAAGTAAAAAAGGATTATTTGCAAGTATAGGAGGATTTGTTAGTGGAATTTTTGGAGTAGGGTGTGCTTCGTGTGGAGCATTATTGATAACTCCGATTTTGTCGTTAGTTGGGGCTGGCTGGCTTATTTCTATTTTGCCGTTTGGTGGTGAAGAGTTTGGTTTTGTTAGTATTGGCATATTTATTTTTGCGATATTTATATTTTCAAAAAGAATAGTAAGTCCAGTCGTTTGTGAAATTAAAAATTAAAATTCATGTTTGTATTATTTGATATAGGAGGAACGAAGACAAGAGTAGCAATCTCTAAAGATGGTAAAGCATTTGAAGAGCCTGTAATTTTTGATACGCTTCAAAATTTTGAAAGTGGGATTGTTAAATTAAAAAATACAATTAAGGGTCTTTCTGGTGTAGAAAAAATCATATCTGTAGCTGGTGGCATCGCGGGCCCTCTTAATGAAAAAAAAGAACGTCTGATTGGTGGACCAAACTTGAAAGATTGGATTGATAAGCCACTAAAAGAAAAATTGCAAGAAATGTTAAGTACAAAAGTACATCTTGAGAATGATTCGTCAATGTCAGCTCTTGGTGAGGCAACAAATGGAGCAGGAAGTGGATATGGTATAGTTGCGTATATCACTATCAGCACGGGGGTTGGGGGTAGTCGTATAGTTGATGGTAAGATAGATTCTGCATCTGTTGGATTTGAACCAGGGCATCAAATAATAGATGCGGATAATACACTTTGCCCTGACTGTGACGGCAATGATTTAGAGGCATATATATCTGGGTCTGCGATAGAAAAAAGATATAGAAAAAAACCATATGAAATAACTGATAATGAGTTTTGGGACGAAATAGCAAAATTTTTAGCGTATGGTTTAAACAATGTTGCTGTGCATTGGTCGCCAGATGTTATTGTACTTGGTGGGTCTATGATGAAAATACCAGGAATAAAAATTAGCGATGTAGACAGGCACTTGAAAGATATTTTGAAAATTTTTCCGATAGTTCCTATAATAAAAAAAGCAGAGCTAGGAGACATAGGAGGACTTTATGGTGCGCTTGAAATAATAAAACAAAATCAGTGAGTCTGGTTATTTAATAGAATTGTTTAATTTATAAATAAAAAAATGAATAAAAAAATTAAAAATGCGTTGTGGTGGGCTATTCCACTTATTCTATTTATAGTAATTGTGGGGTGGGTATTAACTCTTCCAAAAAAATCTAATGTAGATATTATTTCCAATAATGGGATACATTGGCATGCGAACGTATCGATTAAAATAAAAGGGGAAAATATTGAAATACCTGACAGAATTGGTATCGGTGCAGTTCATAACCCAATGCATACACATGACAGTGATGGAGAGATACATATGGAATATAATAGAGCGGTTAGAGAAAGTGACACAACATTAAGTAGGTTTTTTGATGTATGGGGAAAAGATTTTTCTTCAAGTGGTATAATGGGTAGACAAAGTGGTGTTGATGGAACATTAAAAATGTTTGTAAATGGTAAAGAAAATATTGAGTTTGATAAATATAAAATGAAAGATGGAGATAAAATAGATATTATATTTGAGTAGAATACATATTTAATTATATATTTTGGGATATTTGCTATTTAAACATTATTCATCTATTGTTATTATGCAATGTCGGTTGTAAAACTAAAAATTGAAAAAAAATTAAAGAACGGACTTGGTAGAGCTGGTGTGTTATCTACTCCTCATGGTGATATCGAAACTCCTGCATTTGTAACAGTTGGTACAAAAGCAACAGTGAAGGCCTTGTCTCCAGAACAAGTAAAGACACTTGGCGCACAGGTTGTGCTTGCTAATACGTATCATCTATTTTTACAACCAGGTGATGAAATCGTTAGAGATGCCGGAGGTATTCATAAATTTATGAATTGGAGTGGACCTACTATGACAGATTCTGGAGGATTTCAGGCTTTTTCATTGGGTGCTGCTTTTGGAACTAGTGTTTCTAAAATAGCAAAAACTTCTAACGCAGATATTCCTATTAAAAACAATGACGAACAACCACTTGCGAAGATAGATGAAGACGGAGTTACTTTTAGGTCTCCGTTCGACGGTAGTGAACATAAATTTACCCCAGAGCGTTCAATTGAAATTCAGCACAATATAGGAGCTGATATGATTTTTGCATTTGATGAGTGTACTTCTCCAAATGCATCTTATGAATATCAACGTGAAGCTATGGACCGTACTCATAGATGGGCAAAACGAAGTCTTGATGCCCATAAAGATTTAGGGGTAACTCCATTAAATAGTAAGCAGTCTTTGTTTGGGATAGTGCAGGGTGGCAGATTTGAAGACTTAAGAAAAGAATCAGCGAAGGTTATTGGTGGTATGGACTTTGATGGATTTGGTATTGGTGGTTCGTTTGATAAGGAAGATATGTATAGTGTTGTTGGTTGGGTAAATAAAATATTACCAGAAGAAAAACCAAGACATCTTTTAGGTATCGGTGATCCTGTAGATTTGTTTGGAGGGGTTCAAAATGGGGCAGACTTATTTGATTGTGTAGCTCCAACTAGGATAGCTCGTAATGGTTCTTTATATACTGCGAGTGGGAAGATAAATATATTAAATACAAAATATCGAAATGATTTTACTGCGGTAGAAAAAGATTGCGAATGTTATACATGTAAAAATTATACGAGAGCGTATCTCGCACATTT
>CAZTTV010000007.1:0-15392 GCA_964616385.1 uncultured Candidatus Saccharibacteria bacterium
TCTTACCCATATTAAATATATATTAGCATTTTTATTGGCAATAATTAAAATAATTTAGTTATTATAGTGAAATACTATGATATATGTTAAATTTAATAAATGAAGATAGATATAAATGAAAATAAAATAGATGAAATATTATCTCGTGGTGTTAACGAGGTTATAAATAAAGATGACTTAAAAAAGAAACTCTTATCTGGCAAAAGGCTTAATATTAAGCTTGGAATTGATCCAACTAGCTCAAATATACATCTAGGTAGGGCTGTATTGTTGCTAAAGTTGCGTGATTTTCAAGAGCTTGGACATAAAGTAATTCTTCTAATGGGAGATTCAACAGGTGTTATTGGTGATACTTCTGATAAAGAAAGTGAAAGACCTATGCTTTCAAAAAAAATAGTTTCAGAAAATATGAAAACTTACTTTAAGCAGGCAGGTAAGATAATTAACATATGGAAATCTAAAAAAGTATACAATTCAAAATGGCTAAATAATCTTGGATATAATGAAATAGGAGAACATGCAGATTTGTTTTCGGTTTCAGATTTTATATCGAGAGATAATATAAAAAAACGATTAGTTGATGGGAAAAGAGTTTCATTAAGAGAAGTTTTATACCCACTCATGCAAGGATATGACAGTGTTGTATTGAAGGCTGACGTTGAGATAGGTGGTACAGATCAAAGATTTAATCTTTTAGCTGGTAGGACGATGCAAGAACATTTCAAACAAAAACCACAAGATATATTAATGGTAGATTTAATAATGGGTCTTGATGGTAGAAAAATGAGTTCTAGTTGGGGTAATACAATAAATATTTTAGATGAACCAGAAGATATGTATGGGAAAGTTATGAGTGGAAGCGATAATATTATAATTCCTTATTTTATATCATGTACACGTGTGCCACTTGATAAAATAAATAGTATTGATGGACAATTAAAATCAGGAGAGTTGAACCCAAGGGATGTTAAAATGGAGTTAGCAAAAGAAATTGTATCAATTTATCACACTAAGGAAAAAGCAGAAAAAGCAGAAAACAATTTTATAGAAATTTTTCAAAAAAAGGAAATACCTAAAGATATTAAAAAAGTTAATATAGAAAAAGGTGTTGAATTAATATCTGTTTTAGTAAAAGAGGGCATTGTTTCTTCTAAGAGTGAGTTTAAAAGACTTATTGAAGCTGGGGCAATTTCAGATATGGAAGATAAAAATAAAATAATGGATATAAACTATAAAATAAATAAATCTAGTATTATTAAAATAGGTAAGAAAAAATTTATTAAAATAGAAATTTGATAATATTCTACTCAAATAAAAAACATGTGGATATCCACATGTTTTTTATTTGAGTAATTTTATAATTCACTACTCGTATCTTCTTGATTGAAGTTTTCTGATTCTATGTCACTCATTTCCTCTAACTCATTATCACTATCAATAACACCATTTTCTATATCATCGTAATCCATATTTGATAAAAATAGTATATTTAATTTTTAAACAAACGACCCTATAATTATCCAACTTAATTGGATAATATATTTTTACCAATTTAATAAAAAAAATCAAATTATTGCTGTGGATAATTATTTACACTAGCAAAGTGTGTAATTCCTATCGCTATTGCATCAGATTCGTCGTCGTATTTTATTGGTTTTTTTATATCTATAAGTTTACTAATCATTATTTCTACTTGGTCTTTAGGTGCCCTACCATATCCTGTTATGGCTATTTTAATTTGAAGAGGTGTATATTCATATATTGATAGTTTATATTTTGATGAAGTGTAAATAACCACTCCTCTTGCTTCTGACACTTTCATTACAGTTTTTTGGTTGTTATTAAAAAATAAAGTTTCTATGGCAAGAGCTTTTGGTTCCCATTTTTTTATAATATTCTCTATTTCCTCTCCTATGGATAATAGTCTTTCGCAGAAAGGTTTTAATGGTGATGTTTTAATACATCCTGATTCCAGTAATATATTTTTACCAGTAGTTTTTTCTAAAACAGCAAACCCTACTCTTTCAAACCCAGGGTCAATTGCTAAAATTTTCATATTAATTTATTTCTACATTAGTATACACATTTTGTATGTCTTCGTTTTCTTCCAATTCTTCTATTATTTTGTTTAGTCTATCTTTTTCTTCATTATTAATATCAATATTATCTTTTGATTTCCATACACCATCCATGTTCTCAAAAGCCCAACTAGCAGAACCTTGAGCTGCAAGAGACAAGCCATTTTTTGATAGAGTGTGTTTTATTTCAGCCCCAGTTCTATTTTTATTGTCAGTTAAACCATCTATTATTATAGCGCTACCACCTGGACCATATGCTTCATATAAAACACTTTCCATATTTCCTGCATCAGCCCCAGTACCTTTCTTAATAGCTCTGTTTATATTGTCATTTGGCATATTTATAGACCTTGCTTTTTCAATAGCATTTCTTAGGCTTGGTGAATTAACATCTCCATTTGAAATTTTAGATTGAGCTGTTATTAGACGCGCTATTTTAGAGAACACTTTACTTTTTTTAGCATCTTCAGCACCTTTTTTATGTTTAATTTTTGACCATTTATTATGACCTGACATAGTGTTAAAAAATATATAAAAGTTTATAATTTATTACAGTAATTTTTCTTGTCTACTTTTTGGTAATTTAATATCCATATGTTCGTATGCTCTGTTTGTTGCTATTCTACCACGAGGTGTTCGCTCTATTAAACCTAATTGTAGTAGATATGGTTCGCTAACTTCTTCTATGGTGCTTTCCTCTTCTGATATTGCAGCTGCTATTGTTTTTAATCCAACAGGACCTCCATTAAACTTGGATATTATTGTTTCTAGTATTTTTCTGTCAATATTATTAAGTCCTAGCTCGTCTATTTCTAATAATTTTAATGCCTTATCAACATTTTCTTTCGATAAATCTTCTTTGTGTACTTGAGCAAAATCACGACATCTTTTTAACAAATAGTTCGCTGTTCTTGGTGTAAATCTACTTCTTTTTGCTATTTCTTCTATAGCAATGTCTTCTGTTGGAACACCTAATATTTCAGCTGACCTTTTTACTATTTTTTTTATTTCATCTTTGGTATAAAACTCAAGTCTAAAAGTTCCACCTGAAAATCTTGATCTTAGTGGAGATGAGAGTAATGAAATGCGAGTTGTAGCTGCGATAAGTGTAAATGGAGGTAGTTCAAGTTGTATAGTTCTTGCAGAAGGACCCTTACCTATAATAATATCAAGCGAACCTGACTCCATAGCGGGGTAGAGTATTTCTTCTATGAGTTTATTTAGCCTATGTATCTCATCTATAAAAAGCATATCACCGGGTGATAGGTTTGTGAGTATAGAAGCTAAATCTCCAACTTTAAGTATCGCTGGGCCAGATGTTTGTTTCATTTGGCATCCTATTTCTTGTGAAATAAGATGAGCCAGTGTTGTTTTTCCAAGACCCGGTGGCCCATAAAAAAGTATATGTTCTGGTGGGTGGTTTCTTTCCTTTGCTGCACCAAGAAGTATTTTTAAATTATTTTTTATATTTTCTTGACCTATATAATCATCCCACTTTGATGGTCTAAGTGTTAAATCAAGAAAAGTATCAGTACTTTTTACCTCACCCTCTTTAGTATTTATATTTTTATCGTTACTTGACATAAAATATGTTTTATGATAGAGTTCTGTTTGTTAATATAGTTCTTCAAAAACCCATAACCCTCTAAACAATAAGGTTGGTGTTGCATAAGGACATCCTGGTTGTTGAGCGAAAGCTCAATTTGCTGGAATTATCCCAATTACGACTCCGCGCTTTTAGTTACATATTGAAAGTATTGCTTAGAGGGTTATGGGTTTTTATTGTGGGTATCTTTTTTCAGATTACACTTACTCTTCATCTAAATCAACCACCCGACCTAACTCTTCAATAGAAGTTACACTTTGTAAAACTTTCAAAATACCATCTTCTCTCATATTTAAAATATTTTGATTTTGTGAAACTTTTCTAATTTCTCTTTCACTCGGATTTCCTTTAACTATTGTGTCTTCTATATTTTTATCTGTAATTATACCTTCAAATATTCCAATCCTTCCTTTATATCCCAACCCACCACATAATTTACATTGGTTAGATCTATCATCATTATTTGTGGTTGCTCTAAAGATTTTTTCTGAGTTAACAGATATGTTTCTTTTTTTCTTTATTGATAACAGTGTTGATTCTATTATTTTTTTCTCTGAATCTGTTGGCATATCTTCTTTTTTACATTCACTACATAGTTTTCTAACAAGTCTTTGAGCCAGAGAAATATTAAGAGCAGAACTTATTATTTTTGGATTTACACCAAGGTCAATAAGCCTTGGTATTACCCCAGCTGCATTGTTTGTATGCAATGTTGAAAAAACCAAGTGTCCAGTAAGAGCAGAATCTATAGCAACATTTGCAGTTTCACCATCACGTATTTCTCCAATCATCATTACATCTGGGTCTTGTCTAAGAGATGAACGAAGTCCTTTGAGAAAAGTGTACCCCTTTTTTTTATCTACTTGTGTTTGTGTGATACCACTCAAATGGTATTCAATAGGGTCTTCTATTGTTATTATTTTTATTTCGGTGGAGTATATTTTTTTTAAGAAAGCATAAAGAGTTGTTGTTTTACCAGAACCAGTAGGTCCTGTTGTAAGTATCATTCCATTTGGTTTTTTAATTTCTTTTTGGAGTATTTTAAATAATTCTGGTTCAATTCCCAAATCCTTAAATTCAGTTGATATAGCTTCTGGGTTTAAGACTCTCATTACAATAGTTTCCTTATATTCTCCAGGTAAAACAGATACTCTTATTTCTATTTCAATAGAATTAGTTTTAATACTAAATCTTCCGTCTTGAGCATTTTTCTTAATATTTAATTTCATTCCAGATAATAGTTTTACACGAGATAAAATAAATTTATAAGTATCGTGTTTGAAAGAAAATATATCTTGTAAAACTCCATCAAGTCTAAATCTCATGCGCACCTTTTTTTCTTCAGGTTCAAAGTGAATATCAGATACTCCTACTGCGATAGCACCTGCTAAAATAATTTCAAGAATTCTTGAAATCTTGTATCTGTTTGTATCTGTTGTTATGTTTTTTATTAAGTCTTCTAAATCTTTAAGACTTTTTGTATTTTTTATAATCTCTTCTACTTCACTGTTTGCAATATCAAATACCCCAGCAATAGTTTCATTAATATCTTGCACCTCTTTATATATATCCCATGCTTTTTCCAAACTTCTTTTTGATGCCATATAGTATGACACCACGTATCCTTTTCTTTGCATGTCTTTTAGTACAGATTGAAAACCTTTTTTCTTTGGAGATAGAATAATAATTTTCACTTTCTTACCTATTATACTAAAAGCAGCAACACCAGAAGCGCGTGCTACGTTTTCATCTATTATTTTTAATGCATCACTATTAATAGATACAGTAGACATGTCTATGTATGGAATTTCATATCTTTCAGCTAGAATTTGCACTAAATCCTCCTCCTCCTTTCTATAGAATTCATCAAGCTTTTCTTTTTGTTTTGGGTCATCAAATTTCATATATTAGCTATACCGCTAACATAATAATAGCCTTTTTACACGTTACTAAAAAGCCTTGACAAATAGATAAGAAGTGATATAATTGTAGCAGGTAAAATATATAAAACAGTCCTTTGAAAGGGGATAAAGATGAGAAATATAATGTTAGGGTTGAGTGTTATTTTTGTTCTTGTCTTGGCGCAGGGATGTGCCACAGCGAGTGATAACAGAGTTTTGCTTCATACTAGAGGTATGGAGCAAAAGGTTGAAAGAAATAACATTGCTCTGGACATGTCATGTGGCAGGGCAAGAATAAGAGCTATCGCTTCTGCTAAGTATGAGGCAATGCAAAATAGCGGATTTGTAGAAAATTGGAGGAATTATTATAGAATTCCAGCATGTGAAGAAAGGGAATGAAGATGAAAAAGATTAGAAATTTTGTTGGTCTTTTGTTTGTTCTTGTTTTGGCGCAAGGTTGTGCCACTGCAAATACAGATCAAACATCACTCCACACTAGAGGCATGGAACAGGTAGTACAACGAAATGACATAACGTTGTCTGCATCATGTAGTCAACTGAGAGTAAGGGCTATTAGTGTTGCCAAATATGAGGCAATACAAAATGGTGAATTGGCCAAAAATTGGCCGAATTACTACAACACGCCATCATGTGTTTTGGATGAACAAAACACATGGAAGAGAAAGCAGGCTGTGATACCAAGAGAGTTTGGTTTTACGCTTGCTGACCTTGCAGAGCTTGATTATGATGAGCTTTGCGATAAAAGTCCTTTAAAGAGAATGGGGACAAGTAGAGGAATGGTATGGCTTGCGGATCAAGGTATACCTTCTGAGTTTTACGAAAGCATTTCAAAAGAGTGCATTCGTAGGGACAAAGAAAAGACAAAACGCTCGTTCGTGTGGAATAATCTGTTTTATCGGATTTCTCCACAGGTAGGTTATGGATATGGCTATGGCTATGGAAATTATGGATATAGGGGTTACTATGGTGGGTACTATAACAACCACTCCTACTACTCAGGTTCTTCATATGAAGGTGGAGCGTATATGGGTAAAACTCGTCGTGCTCTCATAAGAAGAGCAAATAGACATAGACATTAATTTCTCTCAATTTCCGTACTGTGAATACAAATTCACAGTACGGACCACTTTTAATTTTTCAATTTAAAATTGAAAAATTAAAAGTGGTAATAATTTAAAAGTCAAAAATTTCTAAGGAGGAAATATAATGAGACTCATCACACTGTTGTTCTTTTCAATTTCATTGATGTTTGTCCCCATAAATAGTTATGGGGCAGGCTCAAAAACAAGAGTAAAAATCAGCCATGCTTCTGATAACCAAGATGTTACACAGAGAGCAAAACACCATGTACGGTCTGCTCGTGTAAGAGGTAGTGCTCGTAAACATAAAGCACGCAAGACTGTATCCAAAAAGAGAAGTGTTAAAAAAACTTCTGTTAGGTTTACAGACTTTGACCGTGCACTAATCATGGCAAACTTTGACACTCCCATAATGCAGGAGGTTTCAGAATGCGGACAAGGTTCTGAATGTTGGGCAAGAGCTCAGCAATTTAGAGTAAACTTTAATGCAGGAATCGGTGCAGAATGGATATTTGGACTTCCTGATTATAATGTGAATTATAGTCAAAACCAAAATGCTGCAGGCGGAGCAGGTGGTCCAGGAGGAAATGCAACAGCTCAAGGAGGACAAGGTGGCGGCGGTGGTCGTGGAGGTAGTTCAACATCTGCAGGTGGACAAGGAGGTAACGGTGCTGGTGGAAGCGGCGGAAGTGGTGGTAACGGCGGATCTGGTGGCGGTGGCCCTGGTGGAGGCGGCGGAACTGACGGCGGCGGACCTGTTGGCGGTGGCGGATCTAATTAATCTAATAAAAATTATTAAATAATTTTTATTAGATTAATAATTTTGTTGGCGAGGATAAATAAAATCCTCGCCAACATATATTTTTAAGTTTTTAATATGTGTATTAAAAATTTAAAAGTGTATTTGTTCTTTTTAATTTAGATATTCAATTTATTTGACACATTTCATTTTAAGTTGTAATTTGTTGACAAGTAAGAAAATAATGTTATATTGGCATTAGGGACTGTAAAATAGTAATTTGTAACATGTATGGAGGGCTGAAAATGCTCAAAAAACTCTTTGTTCTAGTCATTTTTTGCACACTTTCTTTGCAGGCATGTGGAGACGTGAATGACACACTACTAAGTAATGAAGTAGGTATTATGAACAACACAGAATCATCATTCAGTGTTGATTATGTGGAAGACTGGCCTGTGTATCGTTCATTTTTAGGGTCTGGTGTAATAACCGATACTCTTGAGAAAAATGAATGGTGTACGATTGTTAACGTGTTGTCTGTGTTAAATAATGGTAAAAGAGCTCAGGACCGCGGAGGCATTTGGTATGGTATGCCTGATGATTGGACTGTTAAAATTCAAGTCATTAGGGACAGCAATACTCTTATCCCGCAGGTTGTGGGGTCTTACGTAGATGGTGGAGAAACTCTTGTACTCAATAGATACGGAGATTTGCCAAAGAATATCAACGGAATACCTCATAACGACTATTGGTTTGGTACACATATTACCTTATTGAGTGGAAATGTGTTTGAAAGAAATATATTTGTACTTGGTATGAACATGGTTTCAAACAGTGGATTTCGGGACAGGGTTGCATACGAGATTGTTCATTCATATGGTTTGTCTAAACTAGATGAGGATAATTTGTTTAATTTAGCCAAGCGAGCTAAAGCAGGTTGTCATCGTCCACGTAGTGGTAGTAAACCACAACCACAAGGTTCAACTAGTAATAACGGCGGTAGTACTAGTAATGGAGGTCCTTCTGGTGGAGGTGGCTCTGGAGGAGGTCCTGCTGGTGGCGGTGGAACAAATGGTTCATCAGGAGGCGGTCCTGTCGGTGGAGGTGGATCTGCATAAATACCACAGCATCATTGCTCTCCAATATTTTTATTTAGATAAAAATATTGGAGAGCTACATTTCCAAGTTTTTAATATTTAATATTGAAAGTTTAGAAATGTAAGTAAATCAGTATTTGCATAAAAATTAATATGAAAATTAATATGAAAAAATTAAATAACATTATAAAATTATTTTCAGTGTTTACTATTGTAATTATGTTTTTTTCTGCTGGTGCAACGAATGTTCTAGCAGCTACATTTAACAATAATCCACTTGATTATGATACTCTTCGTGTTGGGAATTTTACAGACAATCCAGCAGTAGACAGTTCTTCTTGGTCAACTTCTGTTGCCGCGGATGCTAGTGAGACTGTAAACTTTGCGATTTATTATCATAATACTGCTACTGACATAGCTACAAACGTAAGAGTTCGTTTAACACCACAGACAACTGGTGTTGGTACGAGTCAATCATTTACTGCATATGTATGGGCAGATAATGCTCCTCAAGTAACTGGTTCTGCTACTGTGAATCTTTCAAGTAGTCAGTCTATTAGCTATAAAGGTACTGTTGTGTGGAGACCAAATCAAACAACTTGGGGGTCACAGATTCTTCCAAATGGTCAAAATGGTAGTGAAATTTTTTCAACAGATGGTCTTTTGTTGGGGAATATAGGGACAGGGTGGGGAGCTCAAGGTAATGTCATTATTTCATTTAAGGTGGGTGGTAATACAGGAAGCGCCCCAACAGCAACAACAAATACTGCTACAAATATAACTCAAAGTTCAGCTACTCTTAGTTGTTATGTAAATCCAAATGGAGGAACAAATACAACAAGATGGTTTGATTATGGTACATCACAATCTTTTGGAAGCCAGACTTCTGTAATTTCTCAAGGAACTACAGCATCAAATATTACAGAGAATATAAGTGGATTGTTATCAAATACAAATTATTATTTTAGATGTAATGCACAAAATTCAAACGGTGTTACTAACGGTAATGTAATTAGTTTCTACACCGGTTCTAATAATCAATTACCTTCTGTGACTACACGTACTGCAAATGGCGTAGGTTCAAGTTTTGCAGTGCTTAATGGATATGTAAATCCAAATGGAAATACAAATGTAACAAGATGGTTTGAGTATGGAACAAATAGTTGGTCATTTACAAGTTCAACAGTTAAATTGGGGCAAGGTGTAAATGCATCAAACTTTAATGAAACAGTAACAGGACTTACATCAGGGACTACTTATTATTATAGAGCTGTGGCTCAGACAAATAACAATGGTCAAATATATGGAAACACACAAAGTTTCTATACAAATGGATCTAATATTGGACAAAGACCATTTGTTACAACAAATACAGCAACAGGTGTATCACAAAGTTCCGCTACTTTAAATGGATATGTAAATCCATATAATACAACCAACACAATAAGATGGTTTGAATATGGAACATCACAATCACTTGGAAATAGAACAAATACGATAAACCATGGCTCAACTTCTGCAAATATAAATGATACTGTTTCAGGTCTTCTCGATAATACAACGTATTACTATAGAGCTGTTTCTAGTAATTCATATGGAACTACAAATGGAAGTATTTTAAGTTTCACGACTGGAAATAGCAGAGGAAGTATTCCAACTGCTATTACTAATCTTGCAACAAACATAGACCAAGACAGTGCTAGATTAAACGGACTTGCTCTTGTAAGTGGTAATGCAGTTACGACTGGCTGGTTTGAGTGGGGAAGAACAACATCACTTGGGAATAGAACTTCAGTGAGGACATTAGGCTCTGCTCCGTCCATGAGTTCGTATGCATCAATGTTTGGGTTACTTTCAAACACAACATACTATTATAGATTTGTTGTGCAAAATCAAAATGGTATAAGTCGTGGTAATATTCTTAATTTCAGGACAAATTCTGTTGTGAGACCTCCAGTAAATCCTCCAGCAGGACCTGTTAAGACGAGAAATATATCAATAATTAAAACTATTGAAAATCTTGACTCTTCAAATGGTACAAATGTAAAAATAGATGCATTACGTGGAGAAAAAGCTAGGTTCACTATTACAGTAGAAAATACAGGTGATTACACTTTAGAAAATGTTGTAATTAAAGATAGAATCCCATTTTATCTTGAGTTTGCAAATGCAAATGAGATTAATAAAAATAATCCCCAAAGAGAAGTTGTATGGTCAGTTGGCAATATGGCAGTTGGAGAAAGACAAAGTGTGATTCTTGATGTGGTTGTTACTGGTAATGCAAGAGTTGGAGATGTTATTGATAATGTGGCTCGTGTAGAGAGCAAGAGACTAACTCAAAACTCAAACATAGTTTCTATTAGTGTTGTTGATAAAGTAAGTTCTCTTGCAGCAGCATCGTTTTTTGGAGGCATTAGTTTTTTGCCAAATACATTAATTGAATGGCTACTTCTAATCGTTCTTATTTTCGCTCTTGTGGTATTAAGTAGAAAACTTTACACTACAAATAAAGAAAATAATGAAGCTTAATTAATAAATGGAATAGATATAAAATTATCTATATTAAAACAAAAACTCGCTTAAACGCGAGTTTTTGTTTTAATTGTATAATTCCCACAATAAGCTATAAAGCCTTTATAGCTTATTGTGATAGACTTAAAACAACGTATTTAATAGTTTTGATATAATAATCTTAATAATGGTCGTGTTATCCAGAAAAATAGAAGATACTACAGAAATAGCAAAAAATGTATTAGATTATGTAGTAAAACATAATGATAAACACTCAGCTATAATTATTGGGTTATATGGTGATCTCGGAGCAGGTAAGACAGCATTTGTTAAGGAAATAGCAAATGTAACAGGAATAAAAGAAAATATTTCAAGTCCAACATTCGTAATCTTAAAAAGATATGGGATTGAAGATTTAAAGTTTAAAAATTTAATTCATATTGATGCGTACAGACTAGAAAGTGGTGAAGAACTAGAAAAATTAGGGTTGGGTGAGATTATAAAAAATCCAGAGAATATTATTTTTATAGAATGGCCAAACAATGTGAAAGATATTCTTCCGAATAATATTATAAAAATTCATTTTGAATTCATTGATGAAAATACAAGAAAAATAGAATATGATTTTTCTTAAAAATAAGACTTATGCCTAAAACAATTAAAAAACAAAATGATAGTAAAAAAAGATTAGTGCTTCTTGATGCGCACGCTATTATACATCGTGCATATCATGCACTACCAGATTTTTCTACGAGTAAGGGAGAGCCTACAGGTGGTCTTTATGGTGTGTCTGCAATGCTTATTAAAATAATAAACGAATTAAAACCAGATTATATTGTTGCATGCTACGATCTTCCAAAACCTACATTCAGGCATGAAGCATATGCAGAATATAAATCAGGTAGAGCAAAAGCAGATGATGAATTGGTGTCGCAGATTATTCGTAGTCGTGATATTTTTGAAGCTTTCAATATTCCAATATATGAGAAAGAGGGTTTTGAGGCAGATGATATGCTGGGAACAATTTCCGAGCAATTAAAAAATAATAAAAATATAGAGATAGTTATAGCTTCAGGAGATATGGATACACTTCAACTTGTTGAGGAAAAAAGAGTGAAGGTGTATACACTAAGAAAGGGGTTAAATGACACTATTATTTACGATAAAAAATTGGTCATAGAAAGATATGGTTTTAAACCTGAAATGTTAGTTGATTACAAAGGTCTTCGTGGAGATCCATCAGATAATATAATAGGTATAGTTGGGATAGGCGAAAAAACCGCAACAATTTTAATACAAAAGTTTGGGACGATAGAAGATATTTATAAAAAATTAAAGAAAGATGAGAATTTGTTCATAAATGCTGGTATAAAACCGAGGATTATAGGGTTACTTAAGGATGGAGAAGAAGAAGCCCTATTTTCAAAGACACTTGCGACGATAAGGTTAGATGCTCCAATAGAATTTTCTTTGCCAGAAAATAAATGGAGTGAGTCGTTTGATATAAATAAAATTGAAAAACTTTTTATAGAGCTTGAATTCAGAACTCTTTTTGCAAGAACAAAAGATATGTTTGGAAATGAAAACAACACCCAAGAATTAGAAGATAATAAAAAAAATGATAAAGACAAAGTAGAAGAAAAAATAGACGAAGGAGATGTTAGAAAAATAGGTATTGCTCTATGGCTTTTGCGTTCGGATATAACAAATCCAACTATTGAAGATATATTTCAATATTGTGGTACAGAGAATTTTAAAGAATCTAAAGAAAAAATACTAAAAGAAATTAAAAAACAACATTTAGATAAAGTTTATGAAGATATTGAACTTCCAATTATACCAATTATTAAAAAAGCAGAGGATAATGGTATTTTGGTTGATTTAAAATATTTAAAAAAATTATCTAATGATTGGCACAAGGTTCTTTCAAGTATCGAAGAAAAAATATGGGATTTTGCTGGAGGTGAATTTAACATAAACTCACCCAAACAATTAGGAGAAGTTCTTTTTGATAAGATGAAGTTGTCTGTTAAGGGATTAAAAAAAACCGCAGGTGGGGCAAGGTCAACTCGTGAATCTGAACTTGTTAAATTAAAAGATGAACATAAGATAATAAAAGAGATACTCTCCTATAGAGAATTACAAAAATTATTATCTACATATGTAGACAATATCCCTGGTATGGTTGATAAAAATGGTCGCCTTCATACAACACTCAATCAAGCAGGTACTACAACAGGGAGATTTTCTTCCGTAAACCCAAATTTGCAAAATATACCAGCTAGTGATGGATATGGTACAGATGTTAGAAATGCTTTTATTTCTGATAATAAATACAAACTAGTTGCTTTTGATTATTCGCAGATAGAAATGAGAATACTTGCACATTTATCAGGAGACGAAATACTAATAGATACATTTAAAAATAATGGAGATGTACATACTTCTGTTGCTTCTCGTGTGTTTAATGTAAAAAATGATGCAGTAACAAAAGATATGCGTAGGACAGCAAAGGTAATAAATTTCGGTATTATTTATGGGATGGGTGTGAATGCTCTCAAGGCAACTCTTGGTAGTAGTAGGCAAGAGGCACAAGAGTTTTATAACAGTTATTTTGAGAAATTCCCTAAAATAGCAAAATATTTTGAGAACATAAAAAAAGAAGCTCACAAAAATGGCTTTACCAGTACTGTATTTGGCAGAAAGAGATATTTTGAGGGTATTAAATCTAAATTACCTTTTATTCGTGCTTCTGCCGAAAGAATGGCAATGAATGCTCCTATTCAAGGAACTGCAGCTGATGTTATAAAATTGGCTATGAGTAATTCTGATACAGCAATTAAAAAAGCTAAACTTGATAATGATATAAAACTAATTCTTCAGGTGCATGATGAGCTTATTTATGAAGTGAAAAGTGAGTCAGTTAAAAAAGCCAAAGATATAATAAAAAATGCAATGGAGGAAGCTGTTGAATTATTGGTGCCACTTATTGTGAATGTATCGGAGGGCAACAGATGGGGGGAATTAAAGTAAATCAAAAATATAAGTTTGCGTATGTTTTATTTTTTATATGGGGAAAACGAAATAAAAGGAAGAGAAAAACTACATAATTTGTTGGACTCTTTGATTGCAAAAAAACCAAATGCATCAATATTTAATATTGACTCTGATTCATTTGAAGAATCTCAAATAGATGAACTCATAGAGGGTCAAGGTCTTTTTGAGCAAAAATATATTGTTTTTTTAAATAAAGTATTTCAGAATAAAAATACAAAAGAAGTTGTTTTAGGAAAGTTAAAAGATATCGCAAAGTCACAAAATATTTTTCTTTTTCTTGAAGGGAAGACAGATAAAAAAACAGTAACAAAAATTGAGAAATTAGCAGAAAAAACATTAGAATTTAAAAATACTGGGAATGTAGCAAAAAAAGAAAAAGAATTTAAGATTTTTGATTTAGCTGATGCATTTGGTAGGAGAGATAAAAAAGATGTTTGGGTATTGTATCAAAAATCAAAGGCATATAATATTACTCCAGAAGAAGTGCACGGCATTTTGATGTGGCAAATAAAAGCGATGTATATATCAAAGAATTCAAAATCTGGTGGTGAATCTGGATTGAATCCTTTTGTTTTTAGAAAAGCGGTCGGTTTTGCTAAAAACTTTACGAACGAGGAATTGAAAAATATATCCTCAAAATTAGTTTCTATATATCATGATGCAAGAAGGGGGATTTTAGAAATGGATATAGCGATAGAGCAATTTTTATTAAATATAAATTAAGTATACAATAAAAAAGACCCTCTCGATGCGGGTTATTAATAAATTAGCAAAGAAAGGATCTTGAGGAGTGTCGTTATGTAACGACATTTTTTTGTGTAAAGAACTATATATGAAATGATATATTAAAAACTTAGTATTAGACCAATCTCGCGGTCAAGGCGGAATTTTTAACAAGTCATCAATGTACCTAATGTAATTATACACATATAAAACAAAATGTAACAATATTAGGTTGTGGATAACTTTTAGATCACGAAACACCTCTATTTACAATGTAAGTAGAGGTGTTTGTGGGTAAAATACATAGTCCGCCCGGCAGGGATCTCTCTCTACGAGAGCAGTACAGTTTTCGTATCGTGCTCGCAAAGCTCCGTACGATATACTCAAACTTTTCGATCCCTTCTCGAAGCTAACGCTTCTCGTGTGCGAACCTGCTTGATTATAGGTCAAACCTAAACGTAAACCTAAACGTAAAGTAGAGTAAAATACATAGTCCGCCCGGCAGGGATCGAACCTGCGACCGTCAGCTTAAAAGGCTGCTGCTCTACCAGCTGAGCTACGGGCGGACTATGTATTTTAC
>CAZTTV010000007.1:15492-19885 GCA_964616385.1 uncultured Candidatus Saccharibacteria bacterium
AGCTTAAAAGGCTGCTGCTCTACCAGCTGAGCTACGGGCGGACTATGTATTTTACAAAGTATTTTATATAAAAGATCTTTTACGGCAGGAATCTCTCCTTACAGGAGCAGTATACCTTTTGGATATTTTATTCATCTTCCAGATTCTAAAATATCTCAAAAGGTTTTTCGTTCTTCGACAAGCTCAGAACTCAACCTGCGACCGTCAGCTTAAAAGGCTGCTGCTCTACCAGCTGAGCTACGGGCGGACTATGTATTTTACTTCAATAACTGTTTGCGATAATAGCACAGACTACAATGGAAGGTCAATTGCGAATATACCAGCTCCAGATAATAATAAAGAGATTGTTGCTATGAATATGAATATAAACAAGAAGATTTTGTCTTTTGAGTAGGACTTATTACGAAATCCGATAATTATGTTTATAAACGTTATAATAGCTAGCACTAGTGAAGAAATTTGAGTTAACAAACCAACAATCAACATCAGTCCTCCTATTATTTTTAGATAAGTTACAGATGATGTTAAAATACCACTACGTTTTTTGAGTTCGTAATATCCAAATATTATAAATAGAATTCCTAAAGAAACTCTAATTAAAAATGGAGCTAAAAGTGAGAATGCTAATAAGTCTGGAAATGTATTTAACATAATTATATTAATATACTAATAATATGAATATGATATATTATAACGCTATGGTAGAAAATAAAAAAGAAACATATATAATACTCCATAATATACGAAGTGTGTACAATGTAGGCTCTATTTTTCGCACAGCAGATGCTGTCGGGATTTCAAAAATATATCTAACAGGATTTACTCCTACACCCGTTGATAGATTTGGTAAAAAAAGAAAAGATATTTCAAAAGTTGCACTAGGAGCTGAAGAGAATATTGATTGGGAATATAAGAAAAATATAGGTAATTTGATAGAAGAATTGAAAAAACAAAAAATCTTTATTATTGCAGTTGAACAGTCTAATAACTCAATAGATTATAAAAAAATAAAAATTCATAAAAAGAATGCAATATTGTTTGGTAATGAAGTAAAAGGTATTTCAAATACTATTTTAGATAAATGTGACATAGTCGCAGAGATACCAATGAAAGGCAAAAAAGAATCGCTAAATGTTTCAGTTTCTGCTGGTGTTATGTTGTTTAGGATATTAGGAATATAATTTAGTACGAAGTAGAATCGACTAGATTTCCAGATTGGTCGTACAACCGTATTAAATCACTCGTGTTGTCCCATAGTTCATCGTTTCTTCCGAGGTATATTCTCCATTCAGGTTTATAAAAATCAGTATCATTTTTGTGAGTATCAACACATGAATTATAATTTATTTGGTTTCTTATATATGACTTACACGAAGAGGAAAGACCTGTAGGTAATTCATTTATGTAGATATTACATGAAGGAAGTGTGGATATATAACTTGTACATTCTGTATTTATGGATTGATTTTGTTTTTCTATATCATTTGTTATTAGTGGGCATGAATATTGAAATCGTGGATAAAAATCTTGAAATTGTTCAAGGTAGCTACTGCACTTATTTACTTGGAAAGAAACACCAATAGGAGATCTTCCTGTTGATATTATTGCTCTTTCTCCTTTTGATAAAAATAATGATTGTTCATTATTTATTTTTCCAAAATATGGCAGCTTGGAAGCTTTCCCAATTTCAGTCTTTACTCCAGATGAATTTTTAAATGACCAGTTTGTTATATATACAGGACTTTTGTTGGTGTTTGATGCTCTTATTTCTAGATATTCTTTGTTAGGGTTTTCTTCTCTGGTGTTATTTGTATTACTTATCAATATCTCATCACGAAAAATAGAAGATTTTATAGTCTTACTGAAAATTTTTTGGGATTTGTTTTTTGAATTGGGAAGCCCACCATAAGCTTCTCCTGTATCAAGAGGGGCTGGTGGTTTTATAAACAAACCATATTGTGAACGGTCGCGATTTGGTCCACCAGTAAAAAACCATACAAACCATATAATTACAATAATTACTATTAACCATTTTAAGTCTGATAAAGCATCCATATTTTAAGTATAAATTAAAGTTTTATTTTCTCAAGTTCTTCTTTCGTTACGTCAGAATCACTCCACGGTGTTTTCTTCCCATCAGCTTCCATTATATAAGGGTCAGTCCCTTTACCTGTTATTATCACTGTATCACCTGTTTTTGCAAGCCCCAGCGCTTTATTTATGGCTTTTCGTCTATCCATTATAACTTCCACTATATTACGTGTTATTCCTTTTTTAATATCATTTATTATTTGTTCAGGATTTTCATCATATGGGTCTTCGTTTGTAAGTATTATGTGACTACAATGACGAGAAGCAACTGACCCCATTTTGGGTCGTTTCCATCTATCTCTTCCTCCACCTGTGCTACCAAGTACACATATCTTACGTGATGTTTGGAATACTTCGTATACTTTTTCAAGAGAATCTTCTGTGTGTGCATAGTCAACTATTACAGTAAAATCTTGCCCAATATCTACTTTTTCCATTCTTCCCGCAATTCCATTAAATTTTTCTATTGCTCGCTTTATTGTTTCAGAGTCTATACCCTGTGTTTTTGTAAATGTTATTGCGGATAGTATATTATATAAATTAAATTTTCCAGATAATTTAGAATTTATTCTTTCGCCATCTAATTCAAATTCTACCCCTTCTTTTTTAATCGTGTATGGCTCAACGTCTTTTATTGAGTAGCTATGTTTTTCTGGTACATTTATATTTAAAAATTCATCGCCATATTTATCATCTTTGTTTGCAATAATGACACGTTTCTTTTTTGGTGATTTTTCAAGAGCTTTTGCAATTTTTAATTTTGCATTTAGATACTTCTCAAATGAACCATGGGATTCAATATGCTCGGGTGTTATGTTTGTAAAAATTAAAGCATCTAGATATACAAATTTATGTCGAAATTGTTTCGCTGCTTCGGATGTTATTTCTATTATTGCATATTGGCATTTATCGTTAACCGCCTTTCTTATAAATTTTTGCAAGAAAAAACGTCCAGGCAGTGTCATTTTGTATGTGTTACTTTCTGATGTCTTGCCGATTTTAAATCTGAGCGTAGATGATATTGCTGTTTTATATCCAGATTCTTCCAAAATCGCGTTCACTATTTCAACAGTACTTGTTTTGCCTTTTGTGCCAGTTATTGCCACGATAAAAATCTTTTTTGAAGGGAAGCGATATATTAAAGCAGACAAAAAAGCTAAAGAATAATGATATACAGGTTGTAGTGCGTGGAAAAGTTTTATCGGAATTATTTTTTTAATTTGTCTAAGTATTTTATTTAACATATAAATTTAAATATTACCAAGTGTTTTTAGTGCAGTTTTTACTTTTTCATTTGTTCCGACAATATCATCGCTGATATTTTTAAGAGCATCTCTTGCTTCTGATTGCGAGTATCCAAGGGCTATAAGAGCATCTAATGTGTCGGAGTCTTCTTTTAGTGCTCCACTTTCTTTGTATGTAGATTCCAATACTCCTAGCTTATCGCTAAGCTCCAAGACAATTTTTTCTGCTATCTTTTTTCCTATACCTGAAACTTTTGTAAGATATGTCGTATCCCCAGATGATACAGCTCTCCTAAGTGTATCAATAGGAGCTACGCTCAATATTCCAAGAGCTGATTTTGGACCTATTCCAGAAATTGTTATAAGTAGTTCAAAAAATTCAAGCTCAGCATATTCCATAAAACCATAAAGATCTAAAGAATTTTCTCGCACAGCCTGATGTGTCCACAACATTTCTTCCTTATCTTTTTTCTTTCCTAATATACGCATTGTTTCAACGCTAGCATATATCTTGTATCCAACACCAGATACATCAATTACAACAAAACCGTTACCAACAAAGTCTATTTCCCCTTTAATTTTAGCAATCATATTTACTATATAATACAGTAGAATTTAATTAGTTGGTAGTGCTTGTTTTTTAGGGTGTTAAGGGTCGTTTATTTGATATTTGCCTTTATTTGGGGTATCTGGTAATATGACTGCACTGAAATCAAAAATATAAATAGAAATTATGGCAATCACAAAAGGAGCAAAAAAGGCGCATAAAGCGTCATTAAATAAAAAAGTTTTTAATGATAGAAGGAAGAGAATAATGAAAGTGGAAGTTAAGAATATTAAAACTCTTGTAAAAGATAAAAAAACAGACGAAGCGTCTGCTGGGTTGAATGTTGCTTATAAGGCAATAGATAAGGCACAGAAGAGGGGAATTATAAAGAAAAATACTGCTGCTAGAAAGAAATCACGCCTTGCTGCTTTAATAAATAAATCAGCTAAGTAATAATTAACCAACAAAAAAATCCTCGGTCGAAAGACCGAGGATTTTTCTTTGTTCGTGC
>CAZTTV010000008.1:0-14520 GCA_964616385.1 uncultured Candidatus Saccharibacteria bacterium
ATAGATGTTTTAAAAAGAAATATAAAATCCGCCTAGCTAGCTAGGCGGATAAGTAAAATATATTTTGTGTTATTGAGATAGAGCAGTTACAATAGCTCACCTGCTATTCCAGCGCCATTTTGCATCGCAGTAAGTAAAATATTCATATTGTTATTTAGTGGAGTATAATATATAAGAATTGTACGCTCACTATCTTTTGTGTCTTCAGCTTCAAGGTGTGCAGTTGAATGTTCTTTTTCTATTGCTTTTTTAATTTGTTCTGCTTTGTTAACATCACAGATTATCTGAATAGCCATAGCTGAATCTCCTTCGTTTGTTTTTGTTTGATAAAGTACAATTCTTTTTAAATTCTGAACGAAATATTAACAATATATAGTCTTCGTGTCAATTCATCGTAGCGTTGCAGCATCATATTTTCCCATACTAAGACGAGGCTTTTGTGCATAGACCTTCTTGTTTAGTTGTCTAAAAATTTTAAAAATATAGAAATAGATAAATATATAAAAGTTTGCACTAAAATTGTTATTGATATATAGTGTAACGTAATTCATGACCTTTGGGTCATTTTTATTTTATACTTAATAATAAATTTATTTATGGAAAGAGATTATCCACTAGAAAAAGTTAGAAATATTGGAATTATTGCACATATTGATGCAGGAAAGACTACAACTTCCGAGCGTGTGCTTTTTTATACTGGTATTTCACACAAAATAGGAGAAGTTCACGAAGGAGAAGCAGTGATGGACTGGATGGAGCAGGAAAGAGAAAGGGGTATTACTATTACCTCTGCTGCTACTACTGCATTTTGGATTCCTACTTATGCAAAAGATAACGAAGAGATGAAACATCGTTTTAATATTATTGATACACCAGGACACGTTGATTTTACCATTGAGGTTGAACGATCGCTGAAGGTGCTTGATGGAGGTGTTGTAGTTTTTGATGGGGTTGCAGGGGTTGAACCTCAATCAGAGACTGTTTGGAGACAAGCTGATAAGTATAATGTTCCAAGAATTTGTTTCATAAACAAACTGGATAGAACAGGAGCTTCTTTTGAACATTCATACAGCACAATTTTGGATCGTCTTACAAAAAATGCTGTGAGATTTCAAATCCCAATTGGCGAAGAGGATAAGCATGAAGGTATAATTGACTTGCTAAAAATGAAGGCATATTACTTTGAAGGTGAGATGGGAAGTGAAGTGCGAGAAGATGAAATTCCTGAAAATCTTAAGGCTGATGCAAAAAAATATAATGGCGAACTTATTGAAAAAATAGTTGAGAATGATGAAGAATTAATGAATCAATATTTAGAAGGTAAAGAAATTCCAATAGAAAAATTAAAAGAGATTGCAAGAAAGGCGGTTATAGGCAACAAACTTGTTCCTGTATTTACAGGTTCAGCACTTAAAAACAAAGGAGTACAGTTAGTACTTGACGGTGTTGTTGATTATTTACCTTCTCCACTCGATATTCCACCGGTGAAAGGTGTTGATCCGAAAACAGGTGAAGAAATTGAAAGGAAAGCGTCTGATGACGAACCATTTGCAGCTCTTGCATTTAAATTGCAAACTGATCCATTTGTAGGGCAACTTACTTTTTTCCGTGTTTACTCGGGAACTTTGGAGGCTGGTTCTTATGTTTACAATTCCCGTATCGGTGACAAGGAACGAGTGGGGCGAATTCTGCGAATGCACTCAAATGAGAGAGAAGATGTTAAGAAAGTTTATGCGGGAGAAATTGCAGCAGCAGTTGGTCTTAAGAATACAGTAACATCAGATACTTTGTGTGATGAGAATAATAAAATAGTTTTAGATGAGATAGACTTCCCAGAACCAGTTGTGTCTTTGAAGATTGAACCAAAAACAAAAGCAGACCAAGAAAAAATGGGTATGGCTTTAAATCGTTTGTCTCAAGAAGATCCTACATTTAAAGTAACTACTGACCCTGAAACTCTTGAAACAATTATCTCAGGAATGGGTGAGCTTCATTTGGATATCTTGGTAGATAGAATGAAAAGAGAGTTTAATGTTGATGCAAATGTTGGTAAACCACAAGTTGCATACAGAGAAACAATTACTGGAGAATCTGATGCAGAAGTAAAATACATTAAACAGTCAGGTGGTCGTGGGCAGTATGGTCATGTAAAAATTAAAATAAAGCCTGTAGATAAAAATGTAGATGTAGAAGATTTACCTAAAAATGTAAAACGAAGCGAGAACCTTGAATTTGTAAATAGTATTAAAGGAGGTGTTATCCCACAAGAGTATATACCTGCTGTTGAGAAAGGTATAAAAGAAGCAATGGCAAAAGGTGTTGTTGCGGGATATCCAATGGTTGATATTTCAGTAAATCTTTATGACGGATCATATCATGATGTTGATTCTTCAGAAATTGCATTCAAAATAGCTGCATCTATGGCATTTCAGGATGCAGCCAAAAAAGCACGTCCTGTAATACTTGAACCTATGATGAAAGTTGAAGTTGTAACCCCAGAACAATTTATGGGTGACGTAACAGGAAATTTGTCTTCAAAGAGAGGACAAGTTGAAGGGATGGAAGAGCGTGGTATGAACAAAGCGATAAAAGCAGTAGTACCTCTTTCGGAAATGTTTGGCTATACGACTATACTTAGGTCTATGACAGAAGGGCGAGCAAGCTCAACTATGGAATTTGCGAATTATGCAATAGTTCCTCAAAATGTAGCTGATGAAATTGTTTCAAACAGGAGTTAAATTTAAAATCAAAAAATAATTTAGCAAATAAACCCTATGGGGGCAAGACCTTCATAGGGTTTATTGAATTAGGAAGTGTAAACTTGACGCTGCAATGCTACATTAGTTTATAAAAGTTATTTTCCGTAGTATAATATGTATATCATTCTTAGATAGTTCTTTGAAACTAAACAGAACAATTTATATATTTGTATGTACAAGTATATTACAAAAGGAGAAATATATTATGATTAACATCTCTCGAATTGGTAGTTTTCATATTTGGCCAAACCAGACAAGAGTAAGACATATAGATAAAATTTCAGAAATCAAAAAAGAACATATTTTTGACGATACGATTAAAACTACGCATCATTTAATTGATTGTAGTAAAACCCCATTTATAGGTACAGGCGTTTATTTAGATAAGCAATATCATAAGATATTATTTGAATGGAATCCTGAGAAAGTTTATCTTTTAAATGGAAGTTTCAAAAATATACATGATGCTTTTCATGAATTTCGAAAAGAGTCTGTGTTATTGAATGCCAATGTCCTTGATTATTTATTAGCCCATACATGGCTTATACCTAACAAATGGAGACATATTTTAGTATTTTTCTGTGGAACAATCTATGGTTGTCATAATCATTTATTTGTCCGTTGTTTAAATTACGATGCTATAAACGATATTTGGTATGCTCACCTAATCCCATTTTATGGCAAATGGAATGATGAGTGTATGTTTATTATTAGTACTGTAAAATGATTGGTATACACCGTATTCTCTTTCGTTTGCTCGTTATTTTGTTAAATTCAAATTTGACAAAATAACGGGTTTTTTGTTAGCATATGAATCATCGCTTTCTGCGTCTTTTTTGTTTACGCAGATACGTTATTATTAATTATAAGCTTATTTTAACAATCAATATCTAGTCGCTGTTCTCGCGGATTAAATATTGTTTGTTAACACAATATATATGGCAGAAAAATTTGATAGGTCAAAGCCACATGTTAATGTTGGAACAATTGGTCACGTTGATCATGGTAAAACTACATTAACAGCGGCTATCCTGCATTCTCTTAATCTTGCAGGGAAAACAGTAAAAATGAGGGACATTAGTCAAATTGACTCGGCTCCCGAAGAAAAAGCACGAGGTATTACAATCGCGCTTTCTCACAATGAATATGAAACGGACGCGCGACACTATGCTCATATTGATGCTCCAGGTCACGCAGATTACATTAAAAACATGATTACGGGTGCTGCCCAAATGGACGGTGCTGTGCTTGTTGTAGCTGCTACTGATGGTGTTATGCCACAGACAAGAGAGCATATACTACTTGCAAAACAAGTTGGTGTTCCAAAAATAATTGTATTTATTAACAAAGTAGATATGGTTGATGATAACGATCTTATCGACCTTGTTGAAGAAGAGATTAGAGAGCTTCTAGACAAGTATGATTTTGATGGTAAAAATGCACCAGTTATTAAAGGTTCAGCTCTTAAGGCTCTTGAAGCAACATCTGTTGATGATGAGTGGGTTAAGAAAATTCTTGAACTTACAGATGCTCTTGATAGTTACATTCCTGTTCCTGAAAGAGAAACAGATAAGCCTTTTCTTATGCCAGCAGAAGATATTTTCTCAATTGAAGGACGAGGTACTGTTGTTACAGGTAGAATTGAAAGAGGAAAAGTAAAAGTTGGTGAAGAAATTGAAATTATAGGTATTAAAGATACAGCAAAAACTACTGTTACAGGAATTGAGATGTTCAATAAGAGTTTGGATGAAGGACTTGCAGGAGATAATGCAGGAATTCTTGTTCGTGGTATTAAAAAAGAAGATATTACACGTGGTCAAGTTCTTGCAAAACCTGGAAGTGTTACACCTCATACAGAATTTGAAGCTGAAGTATATGTTCTTAAGAAAGAAGAAGGTGGACGTCATACTCCATTCTTTAGTGGATATAAGCCTCAGTTCTACATTAGAACAACTGATGTTACTGGAGATGTAACATTGGCTGAAGGAACAGAGATGGTTATGCCAGGAGATACTGTTACTTTCAAAGTTAAATTGGTTTCCCCAATTGCTCTTGAAGAACAACAGAGATTTGCTGTTCGTGAAGGTGGTAGAACTGTTGGTGCGGGAGTTGTTACAAAAGTAATAGCGTAAAAGTTTTTATTTTTAGTGAACTTCTTTGTCTATTGCGAACAAGTTTTCTCACTGTACTAGCGTACGGCTCAAAAACTTTTTTCTTATATCCTCGAATTTCATCTAAAAATTAAAAATAAAAACTTTTTGAAGTCCAATATATTACTTTGAAAATTCCTAAAAACTTAAATTTTAACAATTAACATTTCCTTGTTGCTATGCGACACCCAAGGGGTAAGGAAAATAATTATGACTACAACAAAAGAAACAAAAACTGATTCCAAAAAAAAGGAAACAGTAACAAAAAAAGTAAAATCAGATGAAAAAAAATCTGAAAGTGTTAAAAATACGCCAAAAATAAAGAAATCTAAGTCTTCTAAAGATGAAGTAATTTCAAAAATTAGAATTAGGGTTAGAGCTTATGAACACAAAGTGCTTGATTCTTCTGTTAAGCAGATTATAGATACTGTGCTTCGCTATGATGCAAATATAGTGGGACCGATACCTCTTCCAACAGAAATCAAGAAATATACAGTTAATAGGTCGTCATTTGTTTATAAAGATGCGCGAGAACAATTTGAAATGCGAATCCATAAACGATTGATTGATATATTAAATCCTTCACCTAAGATAGTTGAAGCACTAACTAATCTAAATTTACCTTCAGGAGTCAACATTGATGTAAAAATGGTTTAGATTTTTTAAAAACAAACTGCCCTTAAAGGCAGTTTGTTTTTTGTTCGGGAGTATAAGTATAAGTTTTAATATGTATATAATCGCTTGCATTTATTCGTCAAAAAGTGTAAAGTATTCTGATATTTAAGTATTTATACGAATGGTTGCTGTGAACAGATATAGCACTAGCCGTATGTTTTTAATTTTGTGTCAATATGACAAAATTTATTTTAGGAAAAAAAGAAGAAATGTCTCAAGTATTCGATGAAAAAGGAGCAGCTTTGCCAGTGACTGTTGTTAATGCAGGCCCTATTGTTGTCATTGGTATTAAAGTTAAAGATAAGGACGGGTATGATGCTATACAGGTTGGATATGGTGAAAGAAAATCAAAAAATATAAATAAAGCACAAAAAGGTCAGTTTAAAGAACTTGGCAATTTCGAAAAAATAAAAGAATTTAAAGTTGACATTGACGGTGTAAATGTTGGCGACAAGATTGATATCTCAGTTTTTGAAGAAGGAGACAATATTACAGTAAGTGGTGTCAGTAAAGGAAAAGGATTTCAGGGTGCTGTAAAAAGACATGGATTTCATGGTGGTAGAAGAAGTCATGGACAGAAGCATTCAGAAAGAGAGGTTGGTTCAATTGGAGCAACAGGACCACAGAGAGTTTTTAAAGGAACTAGAATGGGTGGGAGAATGGGGTCTGATAGAGTTACAGTAAAAAATCTGAAGATTGTTGCTATTGATAAAGAAAATAATAAGATACTTATATCAGGAGCTGTGCCAGGAAGAAGAGGTACTGTTCTTGAGATAAGAGGATAAATAATTTTATGGAATCTAAAATCTACAATCAAAGTGGTAAAGAAACAGGTAAGATTACTCTACCGGATAGTGTTTTTGGCTTGTCTTGGAATGGTGATTTAGTTCATCAAGTGGTGGTTGCTATGCAAAGTAACTCTAGGACTCCAGTTGCTCATACAAAAGACAGAAGTGACGTACGTGGTGGAGGTAAAAAACCATGGAAACAAAAAGGAACAGGTCGCGCAAGACATGGTTCGTCTAGGTCACCAATATGGGTTGGAGGAGGTGTTGCTCATGGGCCTAGAAACGAAAAGGATTATAAGAAAAAAATAAATAAAAAAATGAGCGCTAAAGCTCTATATACTGTATTGTCAGAAAAGTTGAGAAATGGAGAAATTATTTTTGTTGATAGTTTGAAGTTTGATAGTATAAAAACTTCTGATGCAAAAAATACACTAAAATCTTTAAGTGGTATTTCAGGCTTTGAGATGTTACTAAAAAAGAGAAATAACGCAACGCTAATAACAACGATAGGAAAAGATTTGAATATTTATAAGAGTTTTAGTAATTTTAATAATATTGCCACACAAGAGTTTCGTAATATAAATACTGTTGATGTGTTGAATTATAAATATTTGGTTATAACTGAACCAAAAGAAAGTATAGAATTTGTGGTTTCAAAATTAGGGTCTAAGAAATCAGAAAAAGAAGAACCTAAAAAAGTTGAAAATGAAAAGAAATCAGAGAGTGTAGCGAAAAAAGATGTTAAAGATAAGGTCGGTGACTCTAAAGAAAAATAATATTATGTCTTTATTTAGTAAAAAAAATCCTACAAAGGAAAATATAGATAAAAAAGAGGTATTAGTTGAAAAAGATTCAAACAAGACTACTGCCAAGGTGTCAGAAAAGAAATCTGTTCGTGATTTTTCCAATGTGTTGGTTAGACCTCGTATCACAGAAAAAGCTACAGAAAATGCAGAAAGAAGCGTGTATATATTTGAAGTAAATGTGAGAAGTAATAAAAAGGAGATTAGAGATGCTTTTGTTGATAAATATGGCGTAACACCTGTTAAAGTGAATATAACAAAAATACCTGCCAAGAAAGTATTTTCTAAGGGGAAGAAAGGAGTTAAGTCTGGTGGAAAGAAGGCGATTATTTATCTTAAAAAAGGAGATACTATTGAAATAGTATAAATTTATTATGAAGAGATATAAACCAACAACACAATCAAGAAGACACATGACATCTGTAACATACAGAGGTGTGTTGACTGCATCTAAACCTAAAAAATCTCTTACATTTGGAAGGAAAAGAGATGTTGGGCGAAATAGTGATGGTAGGATTACAGTTCGTCATAAAGGAGGTGGACATAAAAGATTGTATAGAGATATTGATTTTAAATATGACAAACGTGATATCCCTGCAAAGATTGAAACTATTGAATATGATCCAAACAGATCTGGGTTTATAGCATTGGTGTTATATCGTGATGGAGCTAGAAGATATGTACTTGCTCCTTCGTCAATGAAAGTTGGAGATGAGTTTGTTGTTTCTGAAAAAGCAGAGATTAAAGTTGGAAATAGGCTTGCACTTAAAAATATTCCTTCCGGAACATTTGTATATAATATTGAGATTAAGCCAGATTCAGGATCTCGTATTGCAAGATCTGCTGGAGTATATGCAGAAGTTGTAGCAAATGATGAAGGATATTCTCAAATAAAGATGCCGTCAGGAGAAATAAGGAAAATACTGGATACTGCGTATGCTTCGGTTGGAGCTGTTTCAAATGAAGAATACAAACTAAGAACTATTGGTAAGGCTGGTCGCTCTAGATGGCTTGGAATTCGTCCTACTGTACGTGGTAGCGCCATGAACCCAGTAGACCATCCTCATGGTGGTGGTGAAGGTAAAGCTGGACGTGGACGAAGGAGGGCTGTATCTAAATGGGGTAAACCAACAGGTAAAGGACATAAAACTCGTAGAGTAAAGAAATATTCAAATCATCTTATCGTAGAGAGACGAAAAGTTGGCAAGAAAAGAAAATAAATAATAAAAAGCGAAATCATTATGATTTCGCTTTTTATCTATACTTTTATAGTGTAAAATATATGTAAGTAAAGTATTTCAAATTTAATATTTATTTTTTAATTTTATGAAAACACAAACACTTATTCAGACAATTATTACATTAGTAGCTGTATTAATTGTGGTTTTGGGCGGACTTTATGTATTTTATCCAAAAACACCAAAAACAGAATCTGAAAAGAAAGCTGTTATTTTGGGTGCTCTTGATGCATACAATAAGAATGATTTTTATACTGCAACTAAAAATTCAAACAGAGTGTTGCGTGGCGATGACAAGAATGTATCAGCATTATTAGCACTTGGGTCTGTATGGGCACAAAGAGGGAGCCTTGAATTTAAAGAAAAAGAATATGGTGAGAAAGCAATAGCTATAGCAAATCGTGTACTTGATATTGATCCACAAAATGCTGAAGCTTACAGATTGATAGGGTACGCAAATGAAATACAGAATAAATTTAATGAAGCTATTAAGTCATACAATAAGGCGTTGAAGTTTTCTACAGATAATGCAGAGATTTATAACAATATCGGGCATGTTTATGATTTGATGGGTAACACTAAAAAAGCAAAAGAAAGCTATTTTACATCAAGTAAATTGGGTGGTGATACTGCTGGTGTGCATATGAGTTTAGGGCGTACATATGTGCGTGAGAAAAATATAAGTAAAGCTACTGATGAATTTGAAAAAGCACTTTCATTATCTAATAATGTAAGGGTTAGGTCTGAGATCTTGTACACGTTAGGTAATCTGAGCATTAGGAAAGGAAATCTTGATGAGGCTAGAAAATATATGGAGAAGGCTGTAGAAATGGACTCCAATTTTCCACTAGCTATGATTGGGCTTGGTAAAGTTAAATTTATTCAGACGAAAGACATGACAAATTCATCTGATGTTCTGAAAAATCTTGATGAGTCATTTTCTCACATGGAAAAAGCTGCGTTGTTTAATCCAAATCAAACATTAGCATATCTTTGGATGGGGCGTATTCTTTCGTCTGTTGGGAAAAATAGTGAAGCAAGAGAAAAATTTAACAAAGCTCTCATTGTGGTTGAGAAAGATATCACACTCTTAGGGGATGAGCGAAAGAATACAAAAGAGACAATAGTTTTTGAGTTAGGTGATTTGCCTGTGTCTGGTTCTGGAATGAAAGATAAAAATAATACTTTGGCTAGTAATTCAGAAGGACAAACACAAAATATTTTAGAGCTAATTGCACCCACAGTGCATGCTACAACATTTTATATAAGTGATTGGAAAGAATATACAAAATTAAGATATATTAAATCAAGATATGCAAAACCTGGGCATGATGTATGGGTAAACGGCAATACATTTGGATGTAATAATGGATGGACTTGGGTGTATAGTGGCGGTGGAGAAAATGGTGGAGGTGGTGGAGGTGGCGGCGGCGGAAGTACTCCTCCTCCAGGTGGCGGCGGAAATAATGGCGGAGGAAATGTAGGAGGAGGCTCAGCAAGCCAATGTACGAACTACAGTGCAGGAGCATGGGGAGTATGTACTGGGTATGACACACAAACAGGACAGGGAGGAACACAGACTAGACCAATCACAACCTCACAGGGGTCATGCCCTTCAAACAGTAATCCTGCGTCAAGTAGGTCATGTAGCTTACCGTTTAGTTTTAGTCTTGCAGAATCTACTGGTGCAGGAGGAACAGGTAATTTGTCCATAGGAAGTGACTACGAGATAGAAGCTGTGTTTGTCGGCAATAGTCAGTCCCAGCTTTCCTCAGAAGCTATAATTTCTGTAAGTCCAGAATTTTCACAATACCCCAATATGCCAGACATTAATTTCTCTGTGCCTAGCTCAAATCCAGCCTTACCAAGTGGTATGCAGTATAATTTTTCACCAACATTAATTACCTCAGGACAGTACTCTACTGGTGTAGCATTTTCTGTAAATGTTCCAAGGGTTAATTCTGGGGAATATATTATAAAAGTTAATGTAAATGGTGGGGGTATTACACGTGTTGCAAATGTTAAATTAAAAGTTAGATTGTTAAATCCTACTTTTAAAGAAATATAAATTTTACTTTACAAATATGATATATTTTGGCATATTGTTTATAGAATTTTTGTAAACTAACTTTTGTATAGGATGATAGTAATGGATAAGGAAATAGATGACAATGCACACTTTCAAGATATACATAAAATTATACTCAATGCGTTATTAGATAGTTCTAAATTTATGGAAGAAATACAGAGATTGATTGATATTGGAGATGTAAAGCGTAATAATGAAATGATTCTGAGTATTAATGTCGGTGATTTTATGTCACTAGTAAATGGAGAGAAAATACTTGATGGTGAAGATATTAATGAGAAGAACAAATCATCAACAAGCAAACCAACCATTATACATGAAGAAGATGATGACGATTGGTTAAATAGTATTGGGGTAAAATTTTGAATATGTTTCTTTAAAAACATTACCACTGATGTAACAAGAGTGTTTACATCAGTGGTTTTTGTATATAAATGACCAAAATACATTTATTTTGGTTGACAATATCGGTCTATTTGATAATATGTCTTGCGAGGCTCTAATGGGGCTTTTTATTATGTTGTTATGACAAGATCACTAAAAAAGGGTCCATTCGTGGACGAAAAATTAATAAAGAAAGTAGAAGATAAAAAACCAGAAGATGCTGGTGTTATTAAGACATGGGCTAGGTCTTCTCAAATATCTCCCGAGATGGTCGGATTTACTTTTGGTGTACATAATGGAAAGGAGCACATAGAGGTGCTTGTTTCTGAAGATATGGTTGGTCATAGATTGGGCGAATTCTCCCCCACAAAGAAATTCTTTAGACATGGAGGAAAAATGCAAAAAGATCTAGAACAGAAAAAGAAAGAAGCTGAAATAACTGCAGCTAAGGCCGCTAAAGCAACAGCAGATAAATAATTTTAAATGAAAGCATATCTTAAAAATTACAGACAGTCTCCAAGAAAGGTAAGATTGATTGCCGACTTTATTCGTGGTAAGAAAGTTATTGAAGGGCTAGCAGAAGTAAAATTTTTAAATAAAAGAGCATCAGCTCCTATAATGAAATTGATAGAGTCAGCATCTTCTAATGCAGTCAACAATTTTGGTATTAAAAAAGAAGATTTGTTTATAAAAGAAATTCAAGTTAATAAAGGCTTTACTTTAAAAAGATGGAGAGCAAGGGCTTTTGGTAGAGCACATCCAGTACACAAGCATACCAGTAATGTTACTGTTGTACTTGAGTCAAATCAGGAAGTGATAAAAGAAGATAAGCAAAAAGAGATTAAAAAGTCGTAATTTAAATAATTATTATGAGTCATACAGTACACCCATATTCACATAGATTAGGAATTATAAGAGATTGGAAATCTCGTTGGTTTGGGGCGCATGGTAAATATCAGGAATTTTTGCGAGGTGATGTTATGATTCGTGAATATTTGCAAAAGAAATTACGTGGTTTTCATATTGCAGATATTGAAATGGAGAGAGACGAAAAATTGTTTCGTATAGTGATAAAAACTTCACGTCCTGGAATGATAATAGGTAGATCTGGTGAAGGTATGCAACAGCTACGAAACAATATAATAAAAGAAATGAACAGGTTGAAGATAAGTATTCCTGAAGAACTAAAAATTGACATAGAAGAAGTAAAATCACCAGATGCTAATGCAGCTATTGTTTCTCAAATGATTGCTGAAGCTATTGAAAAAAGGTTGCCGTTTAGACGCGTAATAAAACAAACAATAGAGAAAGTAATGGCAAATAGAGATGTAAAAGGTGCTAGAATTGTTCTTTCCGGTAGACTTGGCGGTGCTGAAATGAGCAGAAAGGAGGAAATAAAAAGAGGTGGTATACCACTTCAGACATTTAGAGCTGATATTGATTTTGCTAGAGAAAGAGCACATCTTCCATATGGTGATTTAGGCATAAAAGTGTGGATATACAAAGGAGAGATTTTCAATAAATAAGATTTATATTATGTTATTCCCCAAAAAAGTAAAACATAGAAAATGGCAAACTGGTAGAAAAAATCCAGCAAAAATTGGTAGTGCTACTCGTGGCACGACTCTTGCTTTTGGGTCTTTTGGTCTTAAGGCTCAAAGTGCGGAACGTGTAAAATCAAATCAGATTGAAGCGGCTAGACGAGCTTTGAGTCATGGGCTTAGTAAAACTGGAAAAGTATGGATAAGAATATTTCCTGATAGACCATATACTCAAAAGGCTGCTGAGGTTGGTATGGGTAAGGGGAAAGGTGATCCACAGGGTTATGTATTTGAAGTTAGACCAGGTAGAATGATTTTTGAAGTTGATGGTGTTGATCGTGATATTGCAAAAGAAGCCCTTAGAAAAGCAGGTACAAAATTGCCAATTAAAACAAAGTTTGTGAGTAGAGAAGAATAATTTTTTAATTGACTTATTACATTGATATCTATATATTAGAACGATAACATTTATTACTTACTATGAAAGATTTGAAAAAAACATCAGATAAGGACTTAAGCAAAGAGCTTGCGAATAAAAGACAGGCTGTCGGTTCTTTTAGATTTGGTGTTGCTGGGAGTAAGGGTAAGGACGTAAAAGAAGGTAAAAATTTAAAAAAAGATATTGCTAGAATTTTAACAGAGATAAATTCTAGGGCATAAATTTATTTTTATATAATAAACAATAATATGGAAGCAGAAACAAAACAAACAAATTTAGATAAGAAAAATCAAAAAACACTTAATGGTGTTGTTGTTTCTGATAAGATGGAGAAAACTATAGTAGTTTCAGTTAATCGATTTGTAAAGCATTCTAAATATGGAAAATATAGAAAGATAAGTAAAAAATACAAGGCACATGATGAAGAGAATAAGTTTAAGGTAGGCGATAGCGTTACTATAGAAGAATGTAAGCCTATATCAAAAGACAAAAGTTTTAAAATAGTTAACTAAATATATGATACAGCCAGAAACAAAAGTGAAAATAACAGATAATTCAGGGGCTAAGATTGGTAAAGTCTTTAAGATTCTTGGTAGTTCAAAAAAAAGATACGCGCGTATAGGCGATATTGTTGTTCTTTCTGTTAAGACAGCAGAGCCAAGAAAGAGTGTTAAAAAGAAGGACGTTGTAAGAGCTGTTGTTGTTAGGCAGACAAAGCCGTTTCGTAGACGTGATGGATCATATATTCGTTTCGACGAAAACGCTGTTGTTATTGTTGAAAAAGAAAAGAAAGAACCTGTGGCTGGTAGAATATTTGGACCAATACCAAGAGAGATAGGAGAGGCTGGTTATCAGAAAATTGTTTCTTTGGCTCCAGAAGTAATATAGTTTATATAATTTGTATTTATATCATGAAGATTAAAAAAGGTGATAATGTAATAGTTATATCTGGTAAAGATAAAGGTAAGGGTGGTAAAGTTACTCGTTCTTTCCCTACGCTTGATAAGGTTGTTGTTGAAGGTGTAAATATAAAAAAACGGCATAAAAAAGGTAGGAATACAGAGCAAAAGGGACAAATAGTTGAATTTTCAGCACCTATGCATGTATCAAATCTAATGATTAAAGACCCCAAAACAGGTAAGCCTACACGAATTGGAATGAAGATAGATGGTAAAAAGAAGATTAGAATTTCAAAAAGAAGTGGTGTAGAGATTTAATTTTTAATATGGAAACAATAAAAGAAAAACAAAATAAAATATTTGATAGCCTGAAGAAAGAATTTGGTTATACAAATAAAATGCAAACGCCTTTTATATCTAAGGTTGTTGTTAATGTCGGAATAGGTTCTGTAAAAGACAAAAGTAAAAGAGAACTGGTTCCAGGTAGACTTGCAAAAATAACAGGTCAAAAGCCATCTCCTAGAGGAGCAAAAAAATCAATTGCAACCTTTAAACTAAGAGAAGGAGACGTTATTGGACAAATGGTAACGCTAAGAGGAGATAGGATGAATAAGTTCCTAGATAAGCTTATAAATGTTGCGCTTCCAAGAACTCGAGATTTCAAAGGAATTAATAGAGGTGCTATTGATGAAATGGGGAATCTTACTATGAGTATAAAAGAGCATATAATATTTCCTGAGACTGCAGATGAAGAA
>CAZTTV010000008.1:14620-18110 GCA_964616385.1 uncultured Candidatus Saccharibacteria bacterium
TTTATTGATATTTTATATCTAGAAAGTAATTTTATTTAGTTTTTGGAGTATTCATTTATTCAATGATATAGGTCAGTTGTGCCATAATAGTTTTTATAAGGAGATATGAGATGGGGAATAATGGGGATTGTAATGATAAAGATACTTTCTCTTGTCCCAGGTGTAATGGAAAATTTAGTAATAAGGAGTATTTTTTCTTTTGTAAAAATACAGAGAATAATGGAAATGGTGTGGATTGTCATATGGTACCAGATGGTGAAAAACATGGGCTATTTAATCGTATGGACGCAGCAAGAGCATTAAGTGACCTTGAGGAATGTAAGTGTACTAAATCAAATAAATGAATAAATTTATATTTTATACCCTACATAATTATGTGTAGGGTATTTAATTTTTTATCTAAATTGTATGGTAGAAAAAATATATTGAAAGCTGTCTGTGATCTATCGCTATATTGTTGACTTTATTTTATTATTTGTTAGTATGTACGAACTGCTTAGATTGTGTATTTAGATCCACTATTCTCCTCTTGAGTATCAACTATTTGAGATTTAAGAGAAAAATAGTGTGATATCTGACATAACAAGCAATAAGGTGATTTATGATTATAATCATTTCACTTTTTAATATATATGGCAAAAAAATCTACAGTAGCAAGATCAAAAAAGAAACCTAAGTTTAGTTCAAAAAAAGTGAACAGATGTTTTCGTTGTGGACGAGCCCATGGGTATATGAGAGATTTTGATTTATGTAGAATTTGCTTCAGAGAGCTTGCTAATGAAGGGGTAATACCAGGGATTAAAAAATCGAGCTGGTAATAGTTTTTTTAGATTATTTTAGAAATTTAGAATTTAATAAATATATAATGGATCCAATAAGTAACATGTTAATAAGTATAAAGAATGCAGGAAATGCAGGACTTGTTTCTACTATGATTCCCTATTCTAAATTAAAATTAGAAATAGCAAATACTCTTAAAGAAGAAGGATTTGTAAGTAGCGTGTCTAAAAAAGGTAAGAAAGGAAAGAAGTTTATTGATATTAATATAGTTTATACAGGCAAGATTCCAAAAATTACCAATGTTTCTAGAATTTCAAAGCCATCTAGAAGGATATATATGGGGGTAAAAGATATAAAGCCAGTTCGTCAGGGATATGGTACATTAGTACTTTCAACACCGAAAGGTATTTTAACAGATAAGAAAGCAAAGGATGAGCATGTAGGTGGTGAGGCGCTGTTCAAGATATGGTAAATGAGAATAATAAATTATAAATATGAGTAGAATAGGAAAACAAATAATTTTAATACCTGAAAAAACAGAAGTCATAAAAAATGATAATGTTATTTCTGTGAAAGGACCACTTGGTGAATTGAATAGAGAATTTAAAGATATTATAGATATAGCCATAGAAGGTAACGAGATAAGACTTAATCCAAAGAAAGAATCTTCTTTTTCTATAGCGCTATGGGGAACATATGCATCACACATAAAAAACATGATTAGCGGTGTTAATAAAGCATATGAAAAAAAACTTATAGTAGAAGGAGTAGGTTTTAAGGTTGAGATTGCAGGGAAAGAATTGGTGCTTAATTTAGGCTTCTCTCACCAGATTAAGGTAAATATCCCTGAAGAACTTAACGTTACTGTTGAGAAAAATACAATAACAATTTCAGGAATAAATAAAGAGATGGTTGGTCAGTTTGCTTCAAAGATAAAATCATTGAAAAAACCAGAACCGTATAAAGGTAAGGGCATAAGATATGATGGTGAGGTTATTCGTCGAAAACAAGGAAAGAAAGCAGTTTAAGATTCTTAAAATAAAATTATGGATATAAAAGCACAAAAAAGAATAAGAAGACATAAACGCATTCGCGCTAAGGTTTCTGGTGTGCAAGACAAACCTCGACTTTCTGTATTTAAATCAAATAAATATATACATGCTCAAATAATAGATGATTACAATGCAGTTACTTTAGTTGCATCAACAGACAAGAATGCAAAAGGAAAAACAAAAATAGAAAGGGCTAAGATAGCAGGAATGGAAATAGCAAAAGCAGCTAAACTTAAGAAGATAGAAAGTGTGGTTTTTGATAGAGGGGGATTTGTATATACAGGAAGAGTTAAGGCTTTTGCAGAAGGAGCAAGAGAAGGAGGTTTAATATTCTAAGTTTCAATAGAAATTTTAAAATAAAAAAATGACAGATTTAAAAGAAAAAGATAATAAAAAAGAGATTGTAGACAACAAAAAAACCGTTGTTTCTTCTCCGTTTAAAAAAAGTAACGGGCCACAATTTAGAAAGAAGAATTTTAATTCTAAAAGAAGGACTACGGAAAGAGTTAAGCCTGAATTTGAACAAAAGATAATTGAAATAAGGCGTGTTACTCGTGTTGTTGCAGGTGGGCGAAGATTTAGTTTTAGTGTTGCAATTATAATAGGAGACAGAAAAGGTAGAGTCGGTGTTGGGATTGGTAAGGCTTCTGATACTGCTCTTGCTATTGAGAAATCATTTGTGAATGCTAAGAAAAACATGATTAAGCTGAAGCTTACAAAAGATATGTCTATACCTCATGAGATTGAAGCAAAATTAGGTAGCGCGCGTATTATTATAATGCCTGCAAAAGGAAGGGGATTGGTTGCCGGTAGTTCTGTTAGGATAGCTCTTGATTTGGCAGGAGTTAAGGATGTTGGAGCAAAAGTTCTATCTAGAAGTAAAAATAAATTAAACATAGCACGAGCTACAATAAAAGCTCTTAAAGTTTTAGATAGATAATAAAAAGATTAAATTGTAAAATATGCAGATTTATCAAGTAAAAAGGAATACAAAAAATAAAACAAAACGGTCAGTTGGGCGTGGTGGTAAGCGTGGTAAAACATCTGGTCGTGGTATGAAAGGACAGAAAGCTCGTTCTGGACATAGTATACGTCCAGATATTCGCGATATGATTAAGAAAATTCCTAAGTTGCGAGGACATAGAGCAAATCATCACTCCAATATTCAGATAAAAAATCAGCCCATTAATCTTGCTACTATAGAAAAAGAGTTTAATGCAGGAGATGAGATAAACAGTGCAATACTTGTTGAAAAAGGTCTTGTCCGTAGAGATAAGGGTAAATTACCAAATGTAAAAGTACTTGGAACTGGGGATATTACAAAGAAAGTTGTTATTGTTGATTGCTTGGTTTCAGAGAGTGCAAGAGTAAAGATAGAGAAAGCTGGTGGAACTATAAAAATTAAAACTAAAGATAGTATATAAAAATATCTAAAATATTGAATATTTTTATATTTAGAATATGGAAAACTTTTTAATAAAAACTAAACTAATTATAAAAGATAAAGGATTAAGAAATAGGATCTTGTTTGTTCTGGGTGCTTTGGTTGTGTTTAGAATTCTTGCAGTAATACCAATTCCTGGAATAGACACGGTAAGACTTGAAGAATTTTTCTCAAATAATCAATTTCTTGGACTTTTGAACATATTTTCTGGTGG
>CAZTTV010000009.1:0-18047 GCA_964616385.1 uncultured Candidatus Saccharibacteria bacterium
TGTCTTTAAACGTAATATTATGAATGATTAAATTATTTATATTCTCATTATAATATTCATCATCAGATAACTTTAATATTTCATCAATTATATTGCCTACATTTAATGGATCAACAAAATTCCCAATATTTCTTAATTTTTCATATAATCCTATATTTCTAGTAACAATAAAAGGTTTATTGTACATAATTGATTCTAAAATTATATTAGGACTAATCTCAGATAACGAAGGTAGTATAATCGCATAACTTCTACTAATTTTCTCCATCAACTGTTCACGACTTAAGTCTGTATTTATATCAAGTTTTATTAAACTATTTTTCGTCTTTACATCCTTAAAAGCTTTTTTAAGATTACCTATGTTTTTAAGAAAAATATCTCTTCCAGCCCATAAAAAAACTTTTTCTGTAGATTTTATACTTTTTAGTTTTTTACCATAGAAATTTTCAATTATATAAGTTTTGTTTCTATTTAACCCATATGCTTTTATAAAAATATCTCTCTGAAAATTTGTACTGAAAATAATAGCATTAGAATATCCCAACAAAAACTTCGTTAATTTAAAAATTATTTTTTCTTTAACAGAATAATTTCTATTTATTTTATAAAAATCTGACAATAATATAAATTCCCTTGTACGATTAACATAACTCTCCCACAAAAAATCTCCTGCTGTCCGTATCATAACTTTCTTCCTAAGTACTAGACATGCAAAAATAGTCGGCAAAGCTACACTAAAAGTATCTAATACAACCACAAAATCTACCCTACTCAATTTTGGAATAATCTTGATAAAATAAACCAAATGACTTAACCCTGATGGTAGTTTTTTCTCTATTTTATATGTAACTACACCAATATTATGCCCAAGCAAAGAAAGCCCATCATACAAAGACTTTGCATAATTTGCCGGTCCACCTATGTCGGGAGGATATATACCTGTTGCTATTAATATCTTCATAACTTCGATTTTACCATGCAATACAGTCTAAAACCACAAAAACTAGTGTAATTTTGAATATCTGTATTTAATAGATGTAACCCACAAATAAACTATCCTAATAATTATTCAAGTAGCTTGTTGAATACTTTTGTTTCCATGTCTGTTGCTATCTTGTTCCAGTCATAATCACGCTCTACCATTTTACGTGCTTTTGAAATTATACTGTTTCTGAGTGCGTCATTTTCCATAAGAGTTACCACGCGCGTGGCTATGCTTTCTGGATTCCCTACTTCGCAAAAAAGTCCAGTTTCACCATCTTTTAGAAAGTCTGTAATACCACCTACTGGTGTTGCAACTACAGGAATATTTGCAGCCATTGCTTCTATGAACGAATTACCAAAACCTTCTGATAATGACGGACGAACAAAGACATCAGAAATCTGTACATATTTTGGCATTTCGTCGTGAGAGATAAAACCGAGAAAGTGAACACGTGTGGAAACTTTTTTTAATTTTGTGAGCGCTCGAAGTTCTGCAAGCTGATATCCTGTTCCTAACACCAAAAGTTCCACATTCTCAGGGAGATACACAAGCGATGTGATTATGTCCCCTACTGCATTTTTTACCACTAGACGTGAAGTTGTGATTATATATTTAGTATTTTCTTTTTTGCCTAGTTGTTTTTTTAATATATTTAATTCTTCTTCAGAATACTCCGTTGAAAAATGCGCGGTATCAACTCCATTTGGAACTACTTCAATTTTACCTTTGTACCCCATCTCATCTGCATATCCTGAAAGATAATTTGAAATTGTTTGTATAAAATCTGGCTTAGTAAATATCTTTTTAAACAGTGGGTAAAATATTCCTGTTCTTTTTTTGATATATTCTATCGGATCACCCTCTTGTAGTGTCAAAAGATATGGTATTTTTGGAAAGCGAAGTTTAAAAAATAATGCCGCAAATCCATTGTAACTCGCCATCATTGACCATATCCCATCATAATTATTTTTTCTATGTAGTTTTGTTGCCTTTAGAAATCCCCAAAATGGATACAGATATTTATTAATAGTTAGAGGAAATTTTACAGAATCAGGAGATTCTTTATGTGACATCGCAAAACCAATTCTGTATACAGAGACATTACCTATTTTTTCATACTTTGGAGTACTGCTGTCTAAACGAAGCGCTATTAAATCAAACTGTATATCGTCTCCACTCACCCTATCTGTAATTTCTTTGATTGCTATCTCAGCACCACCAACAAAGCGAGGATAATACACAAGCGAAAATATGAGTATTTTACGTTGTTTTTTCATATTAGTAATATATAACAAGTTTAGACAAAAAAACAGAGCGATATACTATTCGCTCTGTTTTATGATAAGTTTTGAAATAATCTCCTGTATTTTTTCGATAATCTTTTTATTGAATCCATACAATTTTGCTACTGCTAAAGCAATTTTCAAATTATCTAATGCAATTTGTTTTTTATTGATTGTTAATTCATACAAACCAATATTAACTAAAATCTCTAACCTATCTCTAACATCAATAGGTTTTGATAATTTGCGTATTATTCCTTCGTAATTTTCGGCAGTAATATCTGGCACAGACATACAAACCTCTCTTTCTTTAATATACTTAGTTAAAATCTACTTTGTACTATATACCATTTCAACATATTCAGTCAAGAATTTCTATTTCATCTACGTCTATATTGTCGTTTGAAGACTCGTCGCTTCTTAGAAACAAGACGCCACCAACTGATAAAAATATTAAGCCTATTAGAACAGTAAGCCATTTATAAAGCGACTTATTTTCTTTACTATCATCTATCATACTAACAGACGCCCCTAATACCGAACTATATGTTGATGTGCCATTATTTATATTTTCTTTGTTAACTTTTATATCAGGCGTAATTTTTATATCTTTTTTATACCCCATAACCCGACTTTCTTTTTTTGGAACTTTTGGAGTATATCTATTCTTCTGTGTTGATGATTTATTGAATGAATATTCTATGTCACCATTTGGATATAAAAGCGCAACATCTATACCATTAATTACCTTCAAATTTGTCACACGTTCTTCAAAAATAATTTTCTTTTGTGGCAATATGTATGTGTTTTGTGGAATTGTAAAATGATTGTTCCCTGAGCGAAGGTACCAAAATGAAATGTCTAATTCCCTATTTGAATTATTATATAGTTCGATATATGAATTATTCCCAAATCTTACAGACGAGATAGACAAGTTTGATGGTACTGCCGTCACAACTATTCTGTCTGATGATGAATATGCTCCTGATGAAACATCTAAAAATACAATATATTTCCCAGGATATCTGAAGTTGTGCAATATGTTCTGACCTTCTTTCACACTACCATCTCCAAAATTCCAAATAAATCGAGCGTTAGCTAGAGGCTCTTTTTTAACACCTATCGCTTCACCATTAAAGAATGCACCCGCACCAACTATTACTGTTTTATCTTTGCCAGCATTTGCATATATTTTATTATTGTCTGAAATCCAAATACTTGCGTCATTTGAAATACTTTCTTGTTGCTGTTCCACTACCTGTGGTGAAGAATTATTTATTCCAATATTTCCAACTGTTGGTAATGCAGACACCCACACATTGTTTATTTTTTGCAAAGAATTCCCATCTCCAGAAGCACCCATTTCTGAACTGTACGTAACTGAATCTACGTCAGATAGATTTAAATCTCTAATAGAAATAGTTTCCCCAGTATTGTTTAAAGCAAAAGAGCTATCAAATAATAACCCAGAGAAATTTGGATAATCTGTCAAAAATTTTGTTTTATTGTCTGCGATTATTCCGTAACCTCCAGCTGAAATTATTGACATAGAATCAGAGACTAGGGCATGATTTGTATTATTTTCAAACAATTTCCAATTGGACAAATCTATATCTTCTGAACCAGCATTATATATTTCAATCCATTCTCTACCACTATCAGAACCGTCTAAATCATACATTACCTCTGTTATCTGTATTTGAGCTAATGCAGAATTTGTAAAAACTAGAAATAATAATAGTATCAGAAACTTTTTCATCTTATTGTTGTTATTCTAAAATTTTTTTTAAAACATCTTTTGGTACTTCATCTGGAGTTTGCATATTTTGATTTACGTCTTGTTTTGTTTTACTGTGTTTAGAAGTCGTACCTTCAGATTTATTTTCTATTTTGTTTGCAGTTTTTTCTACAGATTGTTTTTTAGTTTTTTCTTCTTCACTTTCTTTAATTAAATCCGCTAATGCTGATTTTAGTGCAGATTTATTTTGTGTGGATTGCACATTACCAGTAAATGTTTTATTTGGTATATTTGGTCTTTTATTTTTTAAAATTTCTAATGAGACAGGTTTCTCAGTAGGAGCTGGTTGTGTATTTTGTTGAAATTTAGGCTTTTGTTGATGTGGTGTATGTTGTTTTGGTGGTTGTTGTGTATTTTGTTTTGGTGGTTGTGACAAATGTTTTTGTGGGTCATCAGGCTTGTCTTGCTTGTTTTGGGTTTTTGGAACATGAGCTACTTCTGAAGGTTTATTTAGAGCCTTTATTCTTTCTTCTTCTTTCTGCCTTTTATCTGCCATCTCATTGTATGTAAGTTTTTTAACTTGTGGCTTTTTTTCTACAGAGTCTTTAGGAAGCTCTTGTTTTGTAGAGCTAAGCCTCTCCTCGATAACTTTCTCTACTTCTGCGCGTGGTTTACCAAATGTTGTTTGTGATGCCTCTATAACACGCTGTTTGTATGAAATTTCAGGCTGGAATTGAGGTAAAATAGTAGTAGCAGAAAAAGGTCTTGACCCTATACCGTCTACCATGAGCCTTAAATATATTTGAGTAAAACCTAAATTTACAATATCTTCTGCAGTAAACTGTGGGGCAAACTCTTTTTCAAATATTTCCGCATCAAATGAACCAACTCGAAAAATTATCATAGTCCCTACGTTCCCAAAAACAGCACTGCGTACTTCTTCTTCCATTTGTTCAATGTATTGATGCGCAATTGTAAGATTTAATTTATATTTTCTTGCCTCAGATAAAATACTTGCAAAAGATTTATTAGCAAAAGATTGGAATTCATCTACGAAAAAATAGAAGTTTGGTTTTTTTGCAATTTCTGCTGGAGACAAATCTGCGCGAGACATGGCCGCAAGATATATCTTTGTTATAAGCATTGAACCAAGTAAATTTGTATTACCTTCTCCTATTCTTCCTTTTGAAAGGTTTATTATCAGTATCTTTTTATTATCCATTATGTCTCTAATATCAAACGTAGATTTTGCTTGCCCTACAATATTTCTTATCAAAGGATTTGACGTGAACTGACCTATCTTGTTTTGAATTGCAGCTGTCGCCTCTGTCGCAAATTTGTCTGAGAGTTTTGCAAATTCATCTACCCAAAAAGCTTTCACAGCAGGGTCTGTTACATTGTCCACAACTTTTTTTCTATAAGCCTTGTCTATAAGAACCTTGTTGACATCCAAAAGTGTAGAGTCGGGATATTCTAAAAGAGCAAAAAGTGTATTACTAAGAAAATATGCCATTCTTGCAGACCACATGTCAGCCCATATTTTCTCAAACGCACTCATGAGTCCTGATACGACTAAATGCCTCTTGTCATACCCAACATCTTCCATGACATTAAAAGATACTGGATGTTCAATATCAAATGGCGCAAAATATATTACGTCGTCTATTCTATCTTCTGGAATATAATCTAGAAGTTTTTCTGCTGTACCTCCATGTGGATCTATAAAAGCAAGTCCATTGCCATCTTTAATATCTTGAATTGCCATAGTTTCAAGCATAGTAGACTTTCCCATTCCTGTTTTACCAATGGTATAAACATGACGAGTTCTATCACTTGCCTTTATACCGAACTTAGTTTTTTGATTACGAAAATCAGTTTCGGCAAAATATGTTATTTTATCACCTTCGTTCATTTATTAAAGTATATCATAGGTTATTTTTTTGGGACATCAAAATATTTGACTTTAAGATGATGATGATATATAAAGAAATTAGTACATATTAATTATGTAGTAATTTGTTTGTTTACAATAGAATAAGGAGAAGTAAAATGATACGTTTGGTTAAGTTGATAATTGTTTTTATGTCTATTTCTTTCGTGTTTTGCACCACGTATACGAATGCTGAGAATAATGCACATAAAGGAATAATCAATGTTCATGATAGTAACCACAAACACACACAGAATAATCCAAATTTAAAACTACCGAGTGATGCACCTTATGATTTCTACAATCCTGCAAGTAATGAGGAATGGAGAATATCTAATGCTACACACCTAAATCACAGATTCTGGAAATTTGAAATTATGGATATAGTAGACTTTTACTTAACTGACGTGGATTTTGTAATAGACCACCCAAGAAAAGTACTTATGATATCCGACGATTTCAATGCTGTGAGAGATGGTGCATCAAGGATTGTTGGATTATTGCAAGCAGAGCCAAAAAAAATAGGCACAAAGCGGGTTGTTGAAAATGTAAAATTCTGCGCTTATGATGAATCTTACTTAAATAACGAGCAAGAAAATGGTACGCACTGGGTTATATTAATTACAAAATCAACAGGCGAATGTTTGTTATTTCTAAAAGAAAGGTATGACGCAACAAGCGAATTGCATGCTAAAGAACATGCTCGATACCAGAAAATGATAAGACTAAGAAAAAACGAAGAAGTCGAGAAAGCAAAAGCTGAAATGGCTAAATTTGAAAAACTTCTTGAAAGGATCAAAAGAATAAAAAACTATAATGAAACAAGAAGAAAGTCAGATGATTTGGCTAAATCATATTTCGAAAAACTAGTTGAGGCAAAAAAACTAAGTGACGAGAAATATGGGAATAATCAATAGATAAATAACATGGGGGCAAATAATTTAATTTGCCCCCATTATTATCTTTAATTATATAAGTTACTTATTATTTTGCATTTAATGCACTCTTTGTATAAACATTTGATGGGTCCCACATCATCCACGAGGTAAGCCCTGCGTCATAGACAGCTCGTTTTTGTGCACGAACCATCTCAGATGTATAAGTAACAGGATAATCAAAATCTTGGAGCCACGGACGAATTTTTTGTGGACTTGTACTTGCTGATATCATTCTCTTCACAGCTTCGTCCATTGATAATTTGACTATCTCGTATGGATATTTGTTTACATTTTTATATCCATTAAAACCTTTTGGATAATGCGACGGATAAACCATTGGAGCTAAGTAATCAAAATATGGAGCTGCATATTCTAAGATTTGCCCTATATTCAAATCATCTTTATTTGTAGCTGTCATACCAAATAAATCGGCTGACATTTTTACCCCCGTATCTGACAACTCGCTATGTAAATATTTAAAAAATTCTCTAAGAGCAATTGCTTTGCCAAGTTTTGGATCTGCGTTTATTGCTTCCTCGCTGAATGGATAATATATGTCTCTCATATTTCCATCTGAAGGAAATCTTATGTAATCAAAATTGAGCTCATCAAAGCCCACATCGTAAGACTCTTTACTAAGCACAACAATATAATCCCAATATTCTTTCGCTCCTACGTCCACAAATGAAAGTCCTTTGTAGTCTTTCCAAACTGTTTTATCAGACTCCTTTTTTACTGCTGTATTTGGTCTAACTTTTGTATAAAAAGGATCTTGGAATACTGTAATTCTTCCTATTACATAAATGTTTTTATCATGCAAATATCCAATAAATTCTTTTATATTTGGTATACGATTTTCTTCTGCACCAATATCCTTTAAAGCTTGGTCATCAACTTTGAATGCAATTTTACCACTATAGTCTTTGATGTCTATTACAAGTGAATTTGCCTCTGTACTATCAACAACACTTATCAATCTATCTCTTATTTTTCTAGTACCAGCTACCCAGCTTGTCATATAAAGAGCTTTCACTGCTTTAGGAGTTTCTATGTGAGTTACAATAAATTTTGGTTTTTCTGGTGTTTCGTTGCTTGCTACTGATGCCTGTTCGCTGTTTATTGTTACATGTTTAATTCCATCTCCATATTTTACAGAAAAAATAGGCGCGCCGAGATATGCAAACAATAAGGCGCCAACAATAATAGCACCTGGTACTATAAATTTTAATTTTAAAAACTGCATCTTGATTACTCTCCTTTTACATTAAGCTTAATGCTTACATTATTTTTATCCTTACCATCTTTTATTTCAACATGGATATTTGTATCATCATCGTCTTTTATCTCACTTTTGTCATTAGTATTATCTTTGGTAAATTGATGAGAATTGTCAATAAACGCTTCCTGATTATCAAGATTTTCTGTACTACTTTTTCTCTTCATCAATTTACGTTCTTCTATTAGATAAATGAATCCTATTATTGAAATAGCTAAACTAAAAACTATTATTATAGTATCCCTAGTCCCGCCTGAGAAACCTAAAAGTGGCATAAGTGCTGTTAAAAGACCTAGTGTAATGATTATTTTTGATTTTCTAAACATATTGATTGTTTAATTGATTATATATAATATTATTCACAAACATTATACAGTATTTCGTATTTTGATGCTTGTTATGACTTGTAAATATAATAAATTTGAATAATTTGACATAATATTTAATATAATCTAAACTCGAATTAGACTAAATAGTTTTAAAGTAACTTGGAGGTTTAAATGGATACTTTTACATCAACAGAAAAAGGTTCAAGAAATGGTCAAAAAGGTCAGCTGAGAGAAACCCATGAGTGTAGTTTTGGATACTTAGACAAAGATACAACATCAAAACTCCTATCCATAGAAGAAAAATTACATTTTATGAAATGTAATTGTGGCATCGTCAGACCTCTTGATATAAAGCTTTTTAATAAAGTGTGCACTACTGGCAAACTGATGCATATTTCTAAAATTCTTCAAAAGAAAAGGCTATACCTGCATATTCCACAACGTTGAACAAAAAACAGTATTTGATTATAAAATTCAAATGCTGTTTTTATTTACCTGAAACCATTACTACAAATTCACCTTTTACCTTGTCTGGATTTTCCTCAAAATATTTTAATAGGTCATCTGGAGTACCTGAAATTACTTGTTCAAATATTTTTGTAAGTTCTCGAGCTATAACAACTTTTCGAGTATTTGGAGGTGCAGTGTCCAAATGAGTTTTTAGAGAATTTAATGTTTTTATTATTCGATGTGGTGATTCATAAAATACTACGGTGCGTTTTGATTCAGTAATTTCTTTAAACAAAGTTTCTCTTCCTTTTTTGTGCGGTAGAAAACCTAGAAATAAAAATTCTGATGATGGAAGTCCGCTTGCTGAAAGTGCTGTTGCAAGAGCACTTGGACCAGGGATTGGGATGAATTGTATTTCATCACCAAATTCTTCATGTAATTGTGACACAAGCATTGCCCCAGGATCTGATATTGTAGGCGTGCCTGCATCTGACACAAGAGCGAGTGTTTTACCTTCACTAATTTGTGTAAATATTTTTTCAACTTTTGATATACCACTTTGTGAATGATAGCTCAAAGTAGGCGTATTTATACTATATTTTTGTAAAAGTTTTTTTGTAACACGCGTATCTTCACAAAGTATTGTATCTGCGTCAGTGAGCGCGCGGAGCGCGCGAGGAGTAATATCCTCAAGATTTCCTATTGGCGTTGCTATTATGTAGAATTTGTTCATATTTTATTAGGCTCATTATATCATACAAAATTGAACTGAAATTTAGATATAATTTGGAACTCAGGTCTTATAATTAAATTTTCAACTAAGTTGACATAGTTATGACTATATGACAATATGAACATAGAATACTGTAGTTTGAGATACTAATACTTTTATAGAGGTGAGCGAAAATGAGAACATACAAAAATTGTATTATAATTATAATTATGTTCATCACAATACCAATAGCTATAATAAGCTGTGGTAATTATGATAACCATCATTGTGACTATTATGACGGATACTATCATCATGATGATTATTGTTATGGATACTATTATGATAGTGTCTATGTATACAAAACAAAAAAGCTTGGGGACAGTATCACTCCTAAAAATGTACTGGTGAAATTTAATAATCTTGCTTTTGATTATTGCGAGAAAGAAGCTCCCGTAATAAAAATTAAAGTTAAGAGAGTTGGGATAGACAATGGTGAGTCAATAGATAAGATTCTTATCATAGACAATCCAAAAAGTACAACATCTAGACCAGCGAAAATAAAGATAATCGCCACAGAAAATTCTGACAATGGTGATTTAATTTTCTCGCCTGAAACAAGCTGCGGTAGTGTCAACGCGACAATAACCGGACTTATGGTCGACGATATATCACTTTATCCTAGACAAGGGATTGGTATCGATATTGTAGATACAACAATCAATGGTAAGAAAAAAAATATTGGGGACACAACACCCACTAAGCCTTAGAAAATAGAGCGACTCCACTATTGAGTTACTCCCTCGCCGGATTTTTAATCTGACGGGGATTTTTATTTTAAAGTTGTAAATCGTAATTTTAATTAGATTGACAATATTGATAGTATGTGATAGTATATTGATAGTTTGTAATCAAAAAAACAGCAGAACGAGGAGAAATAGATGAGGATATTGAGTATTTTGGCTATCGTATTTGTAGTAATTTTCACACAGGGGTGTGGAAGTGAACAAAAAGAGGACAAAGTAAAGATACTTAGTCCTAAAAGTGGTGATATTTACAGTATTGATGAAACAATTCCATTGGAATTTATCGGCCCTGACGACCAACCTTATTATATCTCTGTGTATTTAGTGCCGATTGGTAATACTCCTGTTGCTATTTATAATACTAGATATAGCGAAGAGATAGGGGGGTATTATTTATTTGGAACCCGTTTTAGATACCCCAAAAATGTCTATGATATGTGGACATTATTTCCAAAGTGGGTACCGACTGGGGAATATATAGTAAGAGTCACATTCGGAGTTGGTAAAACAGAAAAAGAAGAGATTCTGAATTATATATATTCAAGTGATAGTGGAGCGTTCACTATCACACCACCTGTCTAACTGTCAAATATACTGGGGGATGTTTACAAGCATCCCCCATTTTTTATACGCTAAAACGTATTGTCACACGAATCTGAGCGATGAAAGCCTGCCTTTTGGGCTTCGCTCTCTGTACAAAAATATTGCTCCCCTTTTCGTGTATCTATCTTTATTCTATTGTAATTTGGACAACCATCTAAAAAATATATTCTACCGTATCCTTTTTCTGAAATATTCCCTTTTATCGTACAATCTTTATTTGGTGGTAAGGTGTTTTTCTCACGAAGTTTTTCTTTATTTTTTTGTTTATTAGAATAATCACACGAACCCCAAAGTCCCTTCTTTTTCTTTTTTGCTAATTCCTGCGCACTTGAGAATAAATCACGATATTCATTGTCTGGAGCTTTTGCAAATACAAACGCATACCCTTCTTTTATAAGTTTTTCGTTTATTAATATATCATCTTTTTTAGGATCATTGCTTGGTAATATTACATAACGTAAAAGTCTTCCATATCTATCAACTCCTGTTATATCTTTTTTGATATTTACTTGTTTATCTTCAATTAAATCTTTCAAAAAACTTTTTGATTCATCATAAAAACATTCTCCTCTCTCTGGAGAATCTATACCGAGCAATCGTACCCTTATATCATTTTCTATATCTATAGTATCGCCATCTATAACTTTCACCACTGGATGCAGTGAATTTTCAAATGTATCTGCTTTATTGTCTTTTATAATCTTATACCCTCCAATAGCACCGCCACCTAGAAGAATTGAAAGAATAGCTATTAAAAATTTATTTTGCATTGTTTTATTAAAAAGTTACAGTCTTATTATTATTTCTAAAAATGCTAAACCAAAAATTAAAATAATCACTCCAAAAACTATCAGTAATGTAGTGATGGTAACTTTATTGTTATAATTTTCATGTTTTGCTTTAACCATAGGAGTAGATGTCTTTTTGTATCTATCTATAAAAGATAATAATATTGTTCCAATTCCTATAATCATTGCTGGTGCAGAAATACCTACGATAGACAAGACAGGCACAATACAACGAAGTTCAACACCACTAATACATGATGTGCTTTTAATTTTATACGCAACAAATGCCACCACTATACCAAAAAATATAAACAAAATTCCTGCTAATGTACTCTTAAATAATGTTTTGTTTGTTTTATTTTTTTGCATTATTTTAAATTATTGGATAATTGGCGTGTAATATACTCCCCTTCCTGTATTACCTATTTGTTTCAATTTACCTTCATGCTCTAATTCATTTAAATAATTTCTAGCTGTACTATCTGAAATACAAAACATATCTTCTACATCATCATTTGTTATTTTCTCTTGTGTTCGAAAAAGCTCCATTATACGAGATTTTCTCTTGTCTGTTCTTTTGTTTATTGCAATTTTTGCTTCCTTGCTAAGCTCTGACATATGCTCTTTTATTACGGACGTCCGACGTCCGTAATTTCTAAGGGATTTGCCAATAATTATTCCTATTGTAAGTACTATTATGTATATAAAAAATTGCATAATTAATTTAGATATTTTGTAACCTTATTACCACCAAATTCATGTTTTGATTCATACATAGCACTATCCGCTCTATCTATAAGACGCTCAGGGTTCTTGGAATTTTTTGATGAAGCAACTCCGACGCTGATGGTTATTTTAGGTATTTTTCTTACTCCCTTCTTTTTGGGAAGCTTAACTTTTTCTACAACAATCTTTCTTATTTTTTCTGCAATATTAAATGCGTCGTCAATAGAAGTACCTATTAACGCGACAGCGAACTCGTCACCACCAAGACGTCCTATAAAATCAATTCTCCTAACTTCATCTTCAAGTATAGCCACTATTTTTTTTAGTACATTATCACCCATTTTGTGTCCATATATATCATTTGCCTTTTTAAAATTATCTACATCTATGTAAAGTACAGATATCATATCTACAAAAAAGTGTCTCCGTATTTCTTCATCTTTTTGGGCATAGTAAATATCACTATAAATTCTATCCAATTCTTCAAGAAAACCACGCCTGTTTAAAACACCCGTTAGCTCATCTTTGGTAACGAGTGCTCTTAGCCTGCTTATTTCAGCATCTTTTTTTAATAAAACTTCACTTTGAATCTCTACAGTTTTTTCTTCTTTTGAAAGAAAGTCTTTTAGCGTTCTCGATTGTGATTTTATTGGGTTAATCATTGTTTTGTGTTTTTAAATCTGTATTTTTTTAAACAACACAATACACAAACAAAAATATTGCATATTGTTTAAAATCAACTTATTTTTATTATTTTAACTACTATCTAAACCAACCTTTTAATGTTCTAGGCATTCCCAAAAGTAACAACAACGCCAGCGGAGCTCCTATATTTGCAAATCTTTCAACAAAGTCCCAGATTGGTTCTCCTGCCACAGGTCTTGCAAGTGATGTTATTGTTGTCCATATAACAGCCCATAGTACTACAACCTTAACGGGTCTAAACAATACGAATAATACAACAATCATGTCTAATATTCCTATGTATGTCATAAGAGTAAGCGCTGTATCTGGTGGAATATTTACTGCTGTAAAATATTTAACCCAGCTTGCTTTTTGTCCTAATGCAAATATTCCATGTCCAAGGAACTCTCCTGCAACGGCAATACGCAATACCCACTCTATTATTTTCTGGTTTTTCATAATAAAAATAAGATTATTTATAATACTATTATTATATCACTTTTCTATTTTTGTTTTATTGCGTATGTGGATATTTAAACACTACTTTACCGTATGTAATAAGATATTCTACCTAGCGGGCGATATTCAAGTCTTTATAATACCAAAAAAATAAAAAGCCTTAATGACGAAGTGTCATCAAGGCTATGGATTGAAGAACTAGATTATTTAAGTCCATTAAGTCCAAGGAGAAATTTATCAAAAGGTTCAAAGTCTGGATCGTGACTAATACTTTGTGTGATGTCTTCTATGTGGCCCACGCCAATCACAATCTCATCAGTTAATAGACCACATGGACCAAGATCAACAACTACAACACTTGAATCATCAAGTTTTTTAGTCACTTGATAACGGACGTTTTTGGAAGGAATAGTTATTCGCTGAAAACTGAATTCTGGACATACTGTGACTGAGCCGTCGGGGTTATTGATAAGAGCTCCTAAAACAACTGATCGATCGAAATTTAAGTCCATCTTTTCCTCACTTTCTCTTTCTCATAATAAACATAATAAAATCTACTATGATGGTAACATATAAATCAAAATTTGTCATTTACAGACAGTAGGTGATGTTCGAGCCTTTACAATTAGGTAAAAACCACCCTAGTGTGGTCTACTAATATTAATTAATCTACGAAGCTTCTTTTATCAAAGATTTGCTTATCGATTTTAATGATTCGTCGTCATATAAAGACACAGTAAGGACTGTATCTGAAAACTTTTTCATCTTTTCTATTATTTCTTTAATTTTGGCTTTATCTTCTACTAAATCTGTTTTAGTTAAGACTATTATTTCATTCTTTTCTAGAAGTTCGGTATCAAACTGTTTTAGTTCGTTTCTTATAGTTTTATATACTTCAACTGGATCATCATTTTCCATTGATATCAAGTGTGCAAGTATCTTTGTACGTTTTATGTGTCGCAAGAATTTATGCCCAAGCCCTTTACCTGCTGAAGCCCCTTCAATAAGCCCCGGGATATCGGCTATTATAAACCCATACATTTCTCCAAGATTTGGTTCAAGTGTTGTAAATGGATAGTCTCCCACTTTCCCACTTGCATTTGTAAGCGCATTTAAAAGACTTGTTTTACCTGCACTTGGCAAACCTATAAAACCTATATCCGCTATTAACTCTACTTCTATATGAAATTCTGATTCTTCCCCACTAGTGCCTGTAGTAAAATTCTTTGGAGAGACATTTCTTGAACTTTTAAATGACTCATTCCCGCGTCCTCCGTTGCCACAATGAAGAAGCTGTATTCTATCGCCCTCTTTATGTAAGAAAACTTTTTCACCTGTTTCTGTATTTGTAATGATTGAGCCTACTGGAAGTAATATATCCAAGTCTTCACCATTTGCACCATGAAGAGAGTCACTTTTGCCGTCTTCACCTCGCATGGCAGAAAAGATTTTCTTTGTGCGATATTTTGAAAGCAAATTCAAGTCTCGAGCTGCGTGTACGAACACAGAGCCACCACGACCGCCATCTCCACCAGATGGTCCTCCAAATTCTTTGCCTTTCATGTGACGCCATCGCACAACACCACTTCCACCGTCACCCGAACGCGCTTTAATTGTTAATTCATCTATGAACATAAATTTTTATATTTTATATATTGTTGTATTAAAAATTATTTTGAAAGAATTTTCTTGATATCAGCCTTAAAATAATTTTCACCTTTAACCATCTTGTACTCATGATAATCTTTACTCATATTTGAACGATGCACCTCGTCAAAGACTTCTTCTATCTTTTCTTGTAAACCATGCTCTACAATAGTCCCGTAAACAGCATAGAGAACATCTGCTAATTCTTTTGTAATATTTTCTAAATCTTCATTTTGTGTACCTTCAAAATATTCTTCAACTTCATCTTTCATTAGCCGATATCTGTTTTTTGACCTATCTTCTGGAATTAAAGAAGGGCTATCAGAGACAAGGGCTTTAAACTTTTCATGAAATTCTTTTACTAAATCTATTTGTTTCTTCATAATAAAATTGATTATTTATAACAATAAAAGACTATCAGAAAGTTCGACTAAATTTTCGCCCAATACCATTATGTTAAATTATATTGTGCGCATGGTAGGACTCGAACCTACGACCTCGTCATTATCAGTGACGCGCTCTAACCAGCTGAGCTACACGCGCAATAGAAAGAATATACTATAAAATACTGCGTATTTCAATGTACTTTACAAAAAATATATAAATGGTAATATGAATATATTGTTTTTAAGTATTTTGATTGGAGGATTGTAGTGGCAAAGATGACACGAAAACTAAACAGGGAACCAATTTTCAAAAGACCATTTTGCGGTCATGCATTCTGCCGTTTTCATAGGAGAGAATGGTCAAAGTTTAGTCGAGTCAGACTCAATTTATAATATAATATTTAAAAAAATAATTCCCGAGGTGCTGTGTGAGCGCTCTCGGGAATTTTATATTATGGCATTATTGACCATAATATTTGGACTTCTACTGCAAGTAGCAGAAACCCAGCTATCATGGAAAGGACGGCAAATACAGTTGTCATTCTTTCCATGACTCTATTAACCTTTTCTTCTGTTCTAAGGGCTGTCCACCCTTGAAAATGCTGATTCATTTCTTCTTTCCTTCTTTTTTTCAATCACTCAACTTATATAATAATATCATATTAAGTTACACTTGTCAAGTACTGTTCTTGAATTAAAAAGCTCACTACTCTAACAAATAAAACCCAATTATAGCCACAAGGATAAGCCAAAAGAAAACAAAATCTACAAATTCAAAATTAAATCTTTCATCAATATCTTCCTTTTTCTTAACTTCCAATCCTCTTTCATCTACAGTACACATCGTTATATCCTATTAAAAATAACAATTATTATCTAGAAACAAGATTACCACAAACTATATAAATATCCAAAATTTTGTTTATAAATCTCTTCCTATTTATTCAAATAAAGCCACAAAATCCGCGGATTTTGTGGCTTTATTGCTTATTTTACTTTTTATTATTTAGAAGATTATTGATTACTTGAAGTAGTAAATTATAAGTATTCAATAATTGATACCCTTTATTTTGTTCCGTTCAGTGGTCTAAATTTGAAGCTCCTAGACCAATACTCATATTATGTACTCAATTGAAATACACAATCGACACGTTCACCAAATACCAAAAATGATATTCGGGGTTTTTCTTTGAAATAATCCACGACCAGCTTCCGCTAGCCGTGCCTTGTTACGACTTAGTCCCTGTTACCGAATTTACCGTAGATCCTGCTAAAGCAGGAGCTTCGGGCACTCCCGGCTCCCTTGACTTGACGGGCGGATTGCAATAAGTAAGGCTACTTTTGCGTTCCCACATAGCATACGGTTTTCCCGTACTACGCGAGTCCAACAGTACGTTGATTCATTTTTTGTTTCAAAACACGAATTTTTTCAACACCCTTAGGTGTAAGATGTTCTTTTGCATTTACTATCTCAGCAATTTTACAAAAAATTCTAAAACTTCTTTGTTTTGAAACAGTTTGTAGAGAATATCGTTGGAAAAATGGAATTATATTCAAAAAAATATCTCTCTGTGATGATACAGTATATCTATAACATTGAGTATGATTTTTGCGTTGTTCTTTTTGGAAATATACATTTCCACAATTAAGCGTATTGCATATTTTCCATAATAAATCTTTATCTGTTTCCTGTAGTTTTATGTGAAAGTGCAACTGAACTCTCACTCCACTACTGTACGCTGGATATTTTCCAAGATTTACATAAAAACAACCTTCTCCATCTGTAATACCAACTATATAATCTTTTGACACTGTTGGTTTTGTCCTTCCCATACAACTAATTATATCATAATTAGGTTGACGCATGGTACTACGACGCAGCTGACTTCTCATAATCTTTTATGCCTTGTTAGATTATGAGATCTCCCCGGGTCATTATATTAACCATTCCAAACATCCACTCGAGACTTTTAACAAGCACACTTCCCTATAACCCACCGGTATAGGTCGTGTACATCTCATTATCTGTGTTACCACAGGAGGGCTGTCTTTTGCTACTTGGACCCTCTAGTCACACTCTCACGAGTTGTGACCTGTCCTTTCACTACGCTCATATATAGCGGTTGCTGTATATGAGGAACCGATTTTAACGGTTTGGTTTATGTCATTTTTTAAAATGACATTAATATAACTGCCGGGCACTTTTATTAATTGTGAGTACAAGACTTGAGAACGTATTCACCGCGGTATATCTGACCCGCGATTACTAGCGATTCCAACTTCATGAGGTCGAGTTTCAGACCTCAA
>CAZTTV010000010.1:0-9657 GCA_964616385.1 uncultured Candidatus Saccharibacteria bacterium
ATTGTTATTAGATATAGTATGGGGATAGTTTTAATCCCCTTTTGAAAACTTAAACAAAAAAATTGGAGAATATAATGGAAACATTCAAGAAGTACATCAAGCCTCTTGATATAGTTGCTGGAAGATACGTTTTAAAAGTCTATGATAGTATAGTTAAGCTATTCAACATTCTGTGGAAAAAAGAACCTGAAACTGTTACGAAAGATAAGGATAGTAAGCCAATGAAACCCATGAAAGAGTCCTCTAAAGAGGAAAAGTCGAGTGTCTTTTGGCCGATTATAATATCAATCTGCCCTGCAATGTTTTTTGGAGATATAGGTATCCCTAAAAAACCTGACGGGGAAGAAGAAACTCTTCCCTCTATAAGAGTTATGGACGAACTAACTGGTAAGTTAATCGAATTAATGGCTTTCATGTTTGGTGCAATCGTATTTGGTACAATATTTAGTTATATTCCTTTAGAATTTTTAAAGGCGATTGGACTAAATACAAATTTATTTCAGCTTATCATTACTGGAATACTTGTATGGCTCACAATTTTTGTGGTGTGGAATATTGTAATACCAGCTGGTCAAGAATATCTTGTCATAGAAAGACTCGGCAAATTTTACGGTATTAAACATTCAGGTATTGGTTTTTTATGCTTTAGGGGTATTATTGACAAAGTACGAGATAGTGGAAACTTAAAAGTACGAGAATTAAAAATGTATGCTGATGAAAAAGATGACTTTGCAATAGATTTCAAGGATGGGTCTGCACCTATAGATGCATCAATATGGCATCGTATAGGGAAAGAAAATTCAAGTTGGGATGAAATAAATAGAGCTATAATTGCTCATGTTTATGCATACAAAAATCCCGAAGGACGTGTAGAAGAAATTGTAGATGGACACACACGTCCTCTCTTACAATCATTTTCTATAGACGATGCTCAAGAAGCAAAAGATTCTATTGCAGAAAAAATACTTGGAAGTGAAGATGTAAAAAGAGCAATGAGAAAAACTGGGCACTTTTTTGTCGAAAACAAAGGACTCATTATCTCTGACATAATTCTTCCTGAGGAAATAAGAAATCTACGTAGACAAGTACTTGAAGGAAAGAAAGATGCTGAACGTGATATTAAAAAAGGGGCGGGTTATGCTCTTGCGATAAAGGAAGTTATAAATAAACTAGGTACATCAACAGAAAGAGGTATTGATATATATCAAACCCAACGTGGATTTGAAACCATAGAAACTACTGGGTCAAATGTTACTTTTGTAGCTCCAGACATGAAAGGGCTTTTAGTTACAGTGGGCGCAAAGAGTACAGACCAAACTGGAGGTGAACAATAATGGTATTAATATTAATAACATTGACTCTAGGAATTATTGCTATTGGAGCAACTATATCAACTCAGTATGACAAAAGTGATATTACTCCAAATAACAACCGTGATGATATACCAAATGAGAACCATAATGATACACCAAATGGCAAAAGTTTAATTGATAAAACTCTACAATCTGCTAAAATTGCGTTTGTGGCATTGATATCTTTAGATATCGTGCTTCGAACGACGGCTACTAGTACATGGGATTTTTTGTATAACACAGAAGGTTTATTCTTCTGGGGACTACAAATAACCATATTTCTATTCATTCTCTCGTTAAATATGAATCGTGACGAAAACAGTAAACCGGTTCATGTAGGATTCATCTGGACAATAGCAATCATTGCGATGATTGGACTTTTTAACCAACTAAAAGTGAGTGAATATTTCCCAGACAAAAGCTCTTCTGTTTCAAATACAGTTAGCAGAGAACAAGTTGTGCGTAAAAAAGTATTCACGTACATACTTGAACCGGGGAAATGGCGAGAGTTTTACGTTTCATTGGATTACAAATATCTAAATATAGAACCGTCTGGTAATATTAGAGTACGAATTCCAAATGGAAGATTGTATGACGTTAAACCAGATGTAAATGTTAATGCAGAAAACCTTACACATGGGACATACAGATTAAAGCCACTTGGCAAGAAATCTGTAAAAGTCCGAATTACATTGACACCTGTATAAAATTTTCTCGGGGGGATAGACAACGTCTATTCCCCTATTTTTATATAAATAATGCATAAAAAAATACCAACCCGTATTTAGGTTGGTATTTTTTTATGTAAATTAAATTTTTATATCATCAACTCCGATGATACTCATTATAATTTTTATTATTCCTATAACAGATACCATGATAAACATACCAACAAGACCCCATATCATATGATTTTTACCCTGTTCTCTCTCTGTATCGTTATCAGCGTTCATAAGAAATCTTGTCACACCCCACAAGAATATAATAAGGGCTAAAGCAAAAAATACACCGATTATTGGATTAATAATATTAACCTCTATATTTTTAACAAGTGTATTTAAGTCAGCTGGAGCTGCATAAGCTATATTCACAAAAAGTAAATCTAAATACTTCATTTTATGTTTAGATTTGAGGAACCCTAGGAATAGGCACGGCACTACCTGGACCAATACCAAATGTATTTCCTATAAGACCTATTAGACCCCATACTGAAATAATGACAAACAGTGCAACAAGTCCGTATATCATAATATTTCTTCCTTCTTCTTTCTTCTCACTATTTTCTGATTCTAAAATATACTTTGCAAGACCCCAAAAGAAATAAATAACAGCAATAGTTATAATTATAGGAATTACTAAATCTAACAATCTTTTAACCGTTAGCGCAGCCGATTCAAGGTTTGGCGCTGCACTTGTGATATAAGGTAGCGCAGTAGCTCCAATTAATAACAATGTTTTCTTAAATTTCATAATTAATAAATTAACACTAAATAATAATAAAATTAAACGACTAATTTATACTAATAATATACAATTTGACAGCTATTTTCAATATATATGTGGATAAAATAATATAAATAGATAAATCTATAAATACAACAGTAGTTATACTTACACTATTATCAAAAAAATGTATTCTGGGCTAAACTTAAAATACCCCATAGTGATGTTATAACAAATATAGACAACAACCCATATATCATAATTTTCTTACCCGTTGTTCTCGCCTCTTCACTATCAGAATTAAAAATCGTCTTAGTTATACCCCAAAAAAATGCAATTAAAGCTATTGAAATCAGTATTGGAATCAGCAAATTAACTATTTGTATTATTGTATCTGCAATATCCTTGAGTGTCTTAGGTTTATTTCCTATTCCTGCAAAAGATACAGACACAGGAATAGACAACATAAATACTAAATAAAATATTTTCTTAATATAATTCATATAAACATACATCTATTTACTAATAGCTGTTATTGTACCTCCAATTGCAATCCCTATTGCTTGAGCACCCAACAAAACCAAAACACCAACAATTGTCCAGAAGAATGCTTCTTTCGCTTTTGCTAATTCTGTTTCATTGCCTTGAGCTTTTACAAAAAGAAATCCAGAATAAATAATTGCAAGTATCGCAATCGGGGTACCTATTGTCACAACAATTTTTAATATTTCACTAATAAAATCGCTAAGCGTCCCAATCTTGAGAGGATTGTCTATTTTTGCGTTAATTTTAAGGCTACCTCCAAGCTGCGCAAAAGCAAACATTGGCATAAAAACTACAGCATATACACTTAAAAACAACCCTCCTAATATTTTTTTTGTCTTATATATATTATTTTTATTTATAAACATAATTATTTTTTTAACAAATTGTAAACACCATCAACCTTGAGTCCTGACAGTATTGCATTAACGATAAGCCATGCTGCAAGCACTATTATCAATCCTGCGACTGTTGCAAAGAAAATACGATTAGCTTCACTCTTTTTTTCTGGGCTTCCACCAGCTGTTATATATAAAAATCCTGCATAAGCAAAAGTCAAAGCCGCAAGCATTGGAGCTATCATTATAGCCCATTTAATAATATTATTTACTAAGGTTATTAATTCATTAAAACCACAATTTGGATCACATGTTGGCACTAATGGGTCAGCAGCTAAAACCAAATACGGAGAAAAAATGACTAACGAAAAAAATACAGCTGAAATTGTCCTTATTATTTTTTGCATTTTATTAGAAATAATTGTTTACATTTAATTTATCAATCTATCAATTTCACTAGAAGCTCTGTCTACCACATCGCTAATTCTATTTCTTCCAGATGAAACATTGTCAACCATATCTTTAAATATATTGTATGTCATATTTGGATTTGGGTCTAGCCAACCTTTTGACATTATAGCACTATTATAAAATACAGATTTATATTGATCAGTCTGTTTTTGCGACAACATACCTCTTCTGACTGGAGGTAAATTTGTAATTTTTGCAAATTTACTCAAAAAATCTGAACTTGATAATGCATACGCAACCTTGAATGCAGTGTTTTGTTTTTTTGAATTTTTTGCGATTGCTATCCCCTGCATTTTCCCAAATGTAATCTTTTTATCATTACCTCTTATTTGTGGAACAGGAGAAACAGCAAAATTTAAATGTGAATTTTTTGTAATTATATCAGAAAGTTCACTTGAATATCCAAAATAAAATGCTAAATCTCCTGATATAAACATATCTTTAGACTGAGGTAAACTACCGTTCCAAGAATAAAAAGGTTTGGCAGAATTAGAAAATTCTGTGAAAAATCTTAAAGCTGATTCTGCTGGTATCCCTGAAGAATTGTATTTATTACCAAGCACTACTTCCAACTTCCCTTCTTTATCATTTTCTACTATATTATCCCCACTTTGAATAATCAACATTGATAAAATATCTTTCACGTTTGTTATGTTAGAAAATACACCTAAAGCAACTAGACTCTTTTTTATATTTTTAACATTATCAACTGATGTTAAAATAGGAGCTAAGGTGAAAAATTCATCCCAAAATACTGGCTCACGGGCTATTCCAGACGATGACAACATATCTCTATTCCAATACATAACCATTGGATCTATTAAAAATGGCAACGCAAGTATTCCATCATTATCCAAATATAGTTCTCCTTCTTCCACAAAACTATTTTTAAAATCTCTTTCAGGAATAGTTTTATAAGGTATAGTAAAGACTTTGTCTTTGTTTTTTAATATCATATCTTGAGACAAAAAGAATAAATCTGGTCCAGTCCCCGATGCAAGCGCTTCTATTAAATTATTTTCAAATATGTTTGTTGGTACACTTTTATATTTTAGAACAAACAAATCTTTATTTTTGCTATTAAAATCTGCCACAAGACTACTCATAACATCTTCTTGTGTTGTCCCCCACATTACAATCTCTCCACCAAAATTACTCTTAGATGATCCAAATCCTGGTAATACACCAGTGAACATAAGAACAGCAATAACAATAAATGCCATAAATACACCGACAACTACTATTTGAAAATTACTCATAATTTAATCTTTAAAATTAACACTAGTTTTAAAATTTTTAACACCGCAGAACAACTACATTTTTGTAGCAACGAAACCATAGTGATGTTCCCCAGTTTCAATGTCCCTATCATACACAAACCCAGCCTCGCCTATCATAGACTTCATTTTACTTGGTGGAATTACTGCGTCAGGCTGTGGTCCTAACCCACCAAAAGAATCAGACCAATCTACAACGAGCACAGACCCGCCTGAAGAAAGTATTCGCTTTGCCTCTCCTAGTAGTCCCTTAGCATCTCCCACTTGAAATAAAACATTTGAAAGTATCACAGCGTCAACAGAACTGTCTGCAATCTTAGTGCCACCTATCTCTTCTATATCACCCCATAGAACTTCTATATTATCTACACCTTGAGATTTAGCTTCGTTTTTAATTTTCTGTAAAAAATCTTTCTGTACTTCTACAGCATAAACCTTGCCCTTATCTCCAACTTTTTTTGCTGCTGCAATGGAATAGATTCCCATACCAGCTCCAAGATCTGCAACATTCATACCTTCACGTAAATAAAACTGTTCAATATTTTTTTGTGGGTCAGTCATACAATAATAATACGAAGAATATGACTGTTATGCAACTACAATTAAAAACCTAATCTATTTTTAAAATTATAATTTATATACCACACACATAAATCTTCTTTTTATTAAAACTTAAATTTCTAATTTTTAACAAAACCACTAAAATCCGACGGATTTTAGTGGTTTAAGTATTTTTATATTTTATCTAATTAGAAACACACAAGAGAAGCGATTGAATCACCTGTCTTTAATTTCATTATCCTAACACCCTGTGTTTGACGCCCTAGCGATGGTATATCTTTCATTCCTGTTCTAATTACCTGTCCTTTTTTTGATATAGCTACAATTTCATTTTGTCTTTCAGTAACTACACTTGCAGCAATTATTTTGCCAGTCTTGTCTGTTACTTTGGCTGTCTTAATACCAGAACCGCCTCTATTTTGTATCTTATATTCTTTTATGTTTGTCTTCTTACCATATCCATTTGCACTCATTACCATTAGTTCAACATTTTTATCTTCAGCGCGGATACTTCCAGCCCCTATCAGTACATCGCCTTTTTTAAGTTTTATTGCATGAACACCAGCGGCGCTCCTACCCATTTCTCTAATATCTGATTCTTTAAACCTTATGGATTGCCCAAGATTAGTAGCAAGTATTATGCTGTCGCCTTTGCTAACAAGCAAGGCTGACAAAAGCTCATCATTATCTTTAAGTTTTATAGCAATAAGCCCACTTCTCCTAACATCTTTGAAACTTTCAGCGGACACTCTTTTAGATATACCAGATCTTGTAACCATAAACAAAGATAGCCCATTCATTTCTTTCGCTTCTTTTGGCATAGCAAGAACTGATGTTACTTTTTCTTCAGCATCAAGAGAAAGAAAGTTCATAACTGACTTTCCTTTTGTTGCGCGTCTACCTTCAGGTACATCATACATCTTTATCTGATATGCCTTACCTTTGTCTGTGAAAAACAGAAGATCACTATGCGTACTTGCTGTTAGGAATGTAGTAACAAAATCTTCATCTTTTGTATTAAGATCAATAACACCAACACCTCCACGTTTTTGTTGTTTATATTCTTTTGGATCAGTTCTCTTTATGTAGCCACCATGCGTCAAAACAAGCACCGATTCTTTTTCTTCCACCATGTCTTCTTCTGAAATTACATTCACTTTAGTTTTAACAACTCGTGTCCTTCTTTCATCTCCATATTTATCTTTTATTTCACCCAATTCTGTTTTAATAATTTTCAAAATCTCTTTTGAATTTGCAAGAATTGCTTTCAATTTTTTTATTAAATCTTGTTTTTCCTTTAGTTCTTGTTCAATATTTTTTCGTTCAAGTCCTGCAAGTTTTTGAAGTCGCATTTCTAAAATAGCTGTTGCCTGTAAATCTGAAAACTTGAATTCTTTCATCAAGTTTCTATGTGCTTCTACAGTATCCTTTGATGCCTTAATCGTCTTTATTATCTTGTCTATATGATCAAGTGCTTTTTTAAGACCCAAAAGTATATGTTCTCTATTTTCTGCTTTCCTAAGCTCAAATTGAGTTCTTTTGGTTACAACATCTTTACGGTGCTTAATAAACTCTTCAAGTATAGTTTTTAGCGACAAGACTTGAGGTACACCATCAACAAGTGCAACCATATTAAAATTAAAATTGGATTCAAGTTCTGTGTGTTTATATATATAGTTAAGAACTTTTTGTGGTTGCGCTGAACTCTTCAAATCAATAGCAATTCTTATATCTTTTGTTGATTCATCACGAAGACCCTTGATTCCTTCAAGTTTTTTATCTCGCACCAAATCAGCAATCTTTACTATGAGATCGGCTTTATTAACTCTAAACGGAATTGAAGTAATTATAATCTGCAAAACACCTGATTTACTTTCTACTATTTCAGCTTCCCCTCTTGTAACAATACCGCCGCGACCTCCCGCATAAGCATTGTGAATATCTTTCTGATCATAGATAACTCCACCTGTAGGGAAATCAGGTCCTTTTATAAACTTCAATAAATCTTCAGTGGTTGCACTTTTATTATCTGCAAGATGGACTGTTGCATCTATTATTTCCCCCAAGTTATGAGGTGGGATATTCGTCGCCATACCAACTGCAATACCGAGTGTTCCATTTAAAAGTAAAGTTGGGATAGCTGCCGGTAAATATGCCGGCTCTTTTTTTGTGCCATCAAAATTCGGAGTCCATACGACTGTATCCTTATCAATATCACGCAGCATTTCGTCAGCAAGCCTGCTCATCTTCGCCTCAGTATACCTGTATGCGGCAGGACTATCTCCGTCAACGCTCCCAAAATTTCCTTGCCCTGTTATCATTGGGTACCGCGCTGCAAATTCTTGCACCATTTTTACCATTGCGTAATAAACCGATATATCACCATGTGGATGATATGATCCAAGCACATCTCCAACCACTGTCGCTGATTTTTTGAATTTTGCTGAATACGAAAGTCCATTCTTGTGCATTGCAAAAAGAATTCTACGATGTACAGGCTTTAGTCCATCACGCACATCGGGCAATGCTCGGTCTACAATAACGCTCATAGCATAATCCAAAAAAGAACTCTTCATTTCAGAGCTTATATCAATATTTCTTATACCCTTTTCTACTGATTTATTTATTTTATCGTCTTTGTTTTCCATTGTAATTTACTGACATATTACCATAAATAGCTATATTTTGCCACCTATTTATTGTTAAATTGTACTTTAATATCGCTAATTTTATTTTTCAAATTGTCATAAAAATCTGCTGTATTGCTACCAACTACAGAAAATGGTGATATTGTCTTTAGACTCTCTTTTTCATTCCCAGATTTAGAAGAAAAACGCATACTAAAAGTAGACAACCAAACGGTTACTATAATAATCATAATTAAACCAACAGAAACAAAAAGTATCATGCGTCTAATATGTTCTGGTTTGTCTTGAATTTTCTCTACATATCTAAGCATAAAATAGATTATGGTAATCTGAATTGAAATATTTATTTACTATACACTAGATTTCAAAACAACAACTTCTACACTTTTCCCGTCTAAATCTTTTTTCTTTACGGTAAATTTATCTACTGGCGAAATATTTTCATTACCAGACTCTTTTAGGAATTGTTTTAATTCTTCTGGGCTATAATCCATTGGAATTACAATATTAGTTCCAAGCTTTGTTGCTATTTTGTGTGCTTCATCAGGAGATAACGTATCTTTTTCATTTATTGGTACAAACAAAATATCAATATTCTCAAGTGCTTCCTTAGTTTTAGATTCCATGTCAAAATTTTGCAACGAACCTAAAAAACATATATTCATACCTTCTATTGAAACAAGATATATTGTATTTATTAAATCCTCATCATCTTTTTTAATGTTTGATAAAAAACCTTTTATAAATATACCTTTAGTTTCATACTCTCCAGGTCCTGAAATAGAAAAGGGCTCTTTACCTCCATAAGTAACACTTTCTATCCCATTAAAATCTGCTTTATTTAGGCTAATTAAAGAGACATCAGCACCAAACCTTGAAGCCTTCAGTTTTGATTCTTTTGATATAGGATTAAACGCAAGTACAGTATCTCCAAGCTGCACTTTAAAAAATTGCTTTCCGTGATTAGTTATTATCATAATTTATAATAATAACACAAAAGTTCAAAGTTCAAAAAATAATTTTA
>CAZTTV010000010.1:9757-17229 GCA_964616385.1 uncultured Candidatus Saccharibacteria bacterium
ATTATCATAATTTATAATAATAACACAAAAGTTCAAAGTTCAAAAAATAATTTTAGAATAGAGATTACTCATGATTAGAAAAATGTAAAGATTGTGAACTGACCACATATTGTCGTGGATGTATGGCTGTTACACGTGGTTCCACCGGCAACTGGACTCTTTCTGGCCCACAGTATTGGAAATAGACGACGGTAATACCTACATAATAGGTTTACCGTTTTTTTGTTACTAAAAATGTAGCTATATCTCCTTTATTCCCAAAATAATCATGATGAAAAATTTCTACTGAATCAAAGTTTTTAGAAAGAATGTTCTTAGTTTCATTAAAATCTGTAGCTATCCCAGGTTTGTCTTCTTTAGAATATTTTATGCCATTATATAAAACAGGTGTTATTAATACAAAAATAGACTCTGTGTGCATTAACCCGTTAACACTTTCTAGAAAGTTTTGTTTATCTTTAATGAATGCATATGTATCTTTAGAAAATATAATATCAAATTTACCATTAATGGTTTTTGTAATTTCTTCCAAGTCACCGACTGAAAATATAAAATTTAGATTTTCTTTTTTAAACAATCCATGAGCTTTTTCAATAGCTACTATAGATGAATCAATTCCTGTAACAATAAAATCATTTTTATAGAATTTCAAAAGTGACTCTCCTGAGCCACAACCTAAATCTATAACATTTTTAAGCTGTGGTGTAATTTCTTTTAATCTATACAGAAGTTTTCCTAAAAACAAATCATTTAGAGGTTTATACTTAACACATTTTTTAAATAGTAAGTCCCATTTATTCATACAAAAACAGTCTATTATACATCGATTGACTTCGCAACTATACAAATATCACATACTCACCTCAAGTTAGGCCTAAAATGAAACCCTGGGTAATTTTTGAATTATTTGAAAAAAGTTATCCACAGGGGTTGACAAATTTTACCGAAATGATACCATTCACGCAGATTTTAAGTAAAATAAGGTATAAAAAAGCAGCAAGAATTATGTTGCAAAAGTACCCCGTCCCCGCTAGAGATTAAGTATTAACACATTGCCCCATCCCCCCATCATGTGAATATGCTGCCCCATCTCTAGCGGGGTTTATATTTATAAAAATGATTGATATTTATAAATATATAATGTATACTCGTGTCTATTAATTAATAGCGGAATTTTAGCGTAAAATCACATTACAGCGAACTACGATAGACTGATGTGAAGCTAAAATTTATTAAGTATTTCAATTCCGCCATTTTACTATGGTGGAATATTTTTTATGACAACAATAACTGAAAACAAAGACACCGTCTTGGAAAAAGAAAAAGAAAGCACTATTTCCACAGTGATGGAAAAAATTATAAATGATGCTCCAAATCCTCCAGAGGTTGGAAGCTTGATTGAAGGACCGATAATAAACTTCGGGAGAAGCGCTATCTTTATAGATCTTGCACCATTCGGTACAGGAACAATCTATGGTCGCGAATATATGGCAGCAAGAGATGTTATCAAAAATTCTAATCTTGGAGATACAATAACAGCTAAGGTGGTTGAGGTTGAAAATGATGATGGATATATAGAGCTTTCGTTAAAAGAAGCCCGACAAGCATTAACTTGGAGCGAGGCAGAAGAAGCAATCAAAGACAAAACAGCGCTTGAGGTTGTTATAAAAGATGCAAACAAAGGAGGACTTATGATTGATTGGAAAGGTATCCAAGGGTTCATACCAGCATCTCAGTTGTCAGCAGAGCACTATCCACGCATAGAAGACGGAGACAAGGATAAAATATTATCTGAACTAAAAAAATTAATAAATACAAAATTATCAGTACATATTATAAATGCAGATCCTAAAGAAGGTAAACTAATATTCTCTGAAAAAGGTCTTGCGGAAAAAGATAAGGCCGAAATGATAGGAAAGTATAATGTTGGAGATGAAATCGATGGCGAAGTAACAGGTATTGTCGACTTCGGAGTATTTATCAGAATAGAAGACAACCTTGAGGGACTTGTACATATTTCAGAAATTGATTGGGGATTGGTTGAAGACACAAGGTCTATGTTTAAAGTTGGAGAAAAAGTAAAAGCCAAAGTAATAGAAGTTAAGGATGATAAAATATCACTATCTATTAAAGCACTTAAGGAAAACCCATGGGCAGAAGCTTCCAAAAAATATAAAAAGGACGATGAGGTAGATGGTGTTATAATAAAATTCAATAAACATGGTGCACTTGTTTCTGTCGAAGAAGGAATAGCTGGGCTTGTGCATATTTCAGAATTTGGAACAGAAGAGAAATTAAGAGAAACACTAGAACTAGGTAAAACATACAAATTCAAAATCACACTATTTGAACCAAAAGAACAAAAGATGACATTGTCCCCTGTTGGATTTGAAATTGAAAAGAAAGTAGAGACTAAAGAAGTAGCAGACGAAAAATAGAAGACTATAATCATCACTATATTATTAAAAAGGTAAATTCCTACGGAATTTACCTTTTTAATTTAAATAAATAAAAATAGGCTACATTGAACTAACTGTTTTTTCATATCCATTTAGTATAATACTCTCTATAATCAAATTAACTTTTTTAGATAAGTTGTTTATTTTTTTTGTTTCTTCACTAGAAAACTTCCCCAAGATAAATTTATGAACTTTATCTTCTCCTTTTGGTTTTCTTATTTTACCCTTTGGAGTAACAGGTGATATTCCTATCCTAATACGAATAAACTCTTTTGTTTTAATTGCTCTTGCAATTGATTCAATACCTTTGTGCCCTCCTGAGCCACGATTAAAAGATAATTTAAAAGTACCTATTGGCAAATCTATATCATCATAAACCACAATAATATTTTGGGATTTTATACTACGCTTTGTTTTAATATACAGAACAGACTTACCCGACTTGTTCATATAAGTCTCCGGCAAAAGAATTTCTAGTTCATGCTTCCCTATTTTATTTTTTGAATACAAGGCGTTTGCTTTTTTATCTTTTTCTAAATCAATAAAATTATTTTGAGATACAAATTTACTAAGAAAAATCCTGCCTGTATTATGGCGAGTGTTTTCATATTCTTCTTCAGGATTTCCAAGCCCAACTGCTAAATATTTCATAGTTGATATTATATGACAGTATATACAATAAGTGCAAACAAAGACTTAACAAATAGGTAAACTTGGAGTATATTGAAGTAAGAGTTCTTTACACTAAAATAAAACAAATGTGGAGAAATTAAGATGAGCAGTTCAAGCGAGAAAAAGAGTGTCCTAAAACAGTATCGAAAATTGATTGACCTTCTAAAGAAAAAGTTTCCAGATGTATCAACTAAAATAACAGATGGTGTATCAAGGAAAGAATTTACAAAAAGAGAAGTGTTAAACTATTTTGTAAAATGTACTAAACTATATGGTCTATATAAAGAAGAAGAAGCTATCAGTGAACATATAGTAGATAATCTTCGTGAAGTAGTTGAAAAATTGAATTCTGCGGAAAATAGCGATAACATCGCCAGTAACAAAGAACGTCCTGCGGAAGATTATATGGAGGAGGTCATCTCTTATTTATACGAAGAAAGTAAGAGAATTAATAATCTAAAAAAACCGCGATTGCCAAAGCAATGTTTACAGACAAGCGACACAGAGCTTAGTGTGTCGTCTGACAAAACAGAGTTCATCGACGAACATGATATAGTTTTTTTAGATGGAGTTAAGCTAACACCAAACGAGGTAGCATTCGAAGAATTCTGTATTGATAAATTCGATGAAAATAGGTGGCTTGAAAAAAATTACCTTAGCTATTGCGATGAATAGAACTAATACACTACGGGAATATTTTTATTTCCGTAGTTTTTGTTTGTATTTTATTTTAATTTGCAGAAATGCCTAATTTGTAATACTATTTACATAAATTTACCCCTAATAAACTAAAAAATGGAAAATAATAATATTGAAAATACAAAAAGTAATAATGAAACTGACAATTCTATAAATAATGAACAAAAACAAACAAGTTTTCTATGGGACGCAGTTAAGTTTGCTATTTTAGCAATCGTAATCGTTCTTCCTATAAGAATGTACGTAGCGAGTCCATTTATTGTTAGTGGAAGCTCAATGGAACCAACATTTTCAACAGGAAATTATTTAATAGTTGATCAAATTTCTTACAGATTTGAAAATCCTGCCAGAGGAGAAGTAATTGTATTTAGATATCCAAACGACCCTTCCAAATTTTTCATAAAACGAATACTAGGACTTCCGGGAGAAACAATAAAAATACAAAGTGGTGAAATTTTTATTAAAAATCAGAAAGAAGACAAGTATACAAAACTAGACGAACCATATCTAAAATATCTAAAACATGATAATCTTATAACCACATTAAAGAGTAACGAGTATTTTATGATGGGAGACAATAGAGATGCAAGCTCAGATTCACGTTCATGGGGACCACTACGCAAAGAGTTTATAACTGGAAAGGTACTGGTTAGACTTCTACCAATAGCGAAAGCTGGTGTAAACCCAGGAGAAGCAACATACGAACAACCACAATAAATATTAATACAACGGAGGGACTTAAATAAATAATAATAATGAAAAAACCTAAAAGTACAAAAAAAGAACTCCTACAAACACCAAAAGGGATGAGAGACATAATGGGCGATGAATACTACAAAAGACAGGGCTTCTTCGAAAAGGCACAAGAAATAGCTGTATATTATGGCTTTAAGCCAATAGACACACCAATATTAGAGCAAGAATCTCTATTTTTGCGTGGTGTTGGTGAAAATACTGATATTGTAGAGAAAGAAATGTACACACTAAAAACTAAAGGAGGAGACAAACTTGTTATGCGTCCAGAAGGAACGTCTGCTGTTATGCGTGCATATATAGAGCATGGAATGAACTCGATGCCACAACCTGTGATGCTGTACTACGAGGGTCCTTTTTTTAGACATGAAAAACCACAACGAGGCCGATTTAGACAGCATAGACAATTTGGTCTTGAGATATTAGGTACTGAAAAAAGTATAGCAGACGCTATGGTTATGAGAACAATCGTAGATATACTGGAAGAAGTAGGAATTAAAAATATCGTTATTGATATAAATAGTATTGGTGATAGTGAATGTCGAGGTGAATATAAAAAAGCATTAGTATCATATTATAAAAAACATATTGAAGACCTGTGCACACACTGCAAAAACAGACTTCGAACAAACCCTTTGAGATTACTCGACTGCAAAAATACAAAATGCGCCATACTAAAAGAAAAAGCTCCCGACTCAATAGCACATTTATGTACGGGATGTAAAAAACACTTTAAGGAAGTTTTGGAATACCTAGATTCCATGGAAATAGAGTATCGAATAAATAATTCTCTTGTCCGTGGTATTGATTATTACACCAGAACAGTATTCGAAATAATTGAAAATCCTGAAACCGAGGAAGATGTTGCTAAAGAAAATAAAAATAGTGGGACATTAAGTCAGCCAATTACAGTTGCTTCAGGTGGAAGATACGATAATCTTGCAAAAACTATTGGTGGTAAAAAACCAGTCCCAGCTGTCGGTGGAGGAATAGGTATAGATAGAATACTAATGATGGAAAATGTAAAGTGTATTAACCCTCGTATAATCAAAAAACCTAAAATATACTTTATACAGCTTGGCTTTGAAGCAAAATTAAAAAGTCTATCTATAATAGAGATACTTAGAAAAGCAAACATACCGATAGCGCAGTCTTTAAGCAAAGACAGTTTATCTGCACAACTTGCAACTGCCGAAAAGATGAAGATACCGTATTCTATAATATTTGGACAAAAAGAAGTAATTGATGGAACTGTAATAATACGAAATATGAACAATCGCTCACAAGATACTGTAAAAATAGACCAATTAACAGACCATATAAAGAAAATGAAGTAACAGGTATTGAAAGTTTTACATCACAAACACATACTTGTCATGCAAAACTTAATGTGCTAATCTCTTATTTATGACTAATATAAATGTAGAACTAATAAAAAATCCAAACGAAAATACAAGTAGTTTGATAAGGCGATTCACAAGAAGGATGCAAGGTTCCGGTATTGTTAGGCGTATTAAGTCAATCAGATACAACGAAAGACAACTGTCTGATACCGTAACAAAGAAAAAAACTCTCAAGAGAATAATCAAAGCAGCTGAATTTGAAAAAATGAAAAAGCTTGGCAAAGAGAAAAAAGGTAAAAGATAAAAGAGATGCATAAAAACTTTTCTATTAAAAATACTACAAAAGGCAAGCTTCCAAGCTTGCCTTTTGCTAAAATTAAAAATTTTATATTAAAAGAAGACTATGATCTAAGTCTTGTGTTTATTGGGGAAAAACGTTCACGCAATCTTAACGCTAAATACAGAGGCAAAGACAACCCGACAAATATACTGAGTTTCCCTCTTGATAAACAAAACGGTGAAATATTTATAAATCTGCAAAGAGCAAAAAAAGATGCACCGAAGTTCAAAAAAGGATATAATGAATTTGTTAAAATACTATTTATACATGGCGTTTTACATCTAAAAGGTATGAAGCACGGCAAGACTATGGAGGATGCTGAGGAAAAAACTCTTGGAAGATTTTAGAATATAATTTTAAAATATTTATTCTAATGTTTTTGTTTCATATATATTATATTGTCATTTTTTTAAATTTTTAGTTTCTAATTTTACATTTTTATTATGTCCCGACGAAAAATATCAACTGGAATAGATATAGGTACTTCTAATATAAGAGTCATAGTATCTGAATATACAAATGACGAAAAAGTGCCAGTTATTATTGGGAAAGGTGTTTCAGAATCTCGTGGACTAAGACATGGATACATAACAGACCCTTCGGAAGCTTCCGAGAGCATAAAAATCGCAATAGAACAAGCCGAAAAAGAATCTGGTGTTAATATTAAAAAAGCGTTTATTGCTGTTGGCGGATTAAGTCTAGAATCTATTGTCGGGACTGGTTCTGTATTTATTTCACGCACTGATGGAGAAATTTCTGATGATGATATTAAAAAAGCAGTAGACAATGCAGAAGAAAGTGTCGGGCGATTTGATAATAAACAAATAATACACGTTATACCTATATCTTTTAAAATTGACGGAAATGAAGTTCTTGGAAAACCTATCGGCATGAATGGGAATTGCCTTGAAGTTCAAGTACTCTTTATTGTGTGCCTAGAACAACACCTGAGTGATTTTATAAACTCCGTTGAAAATATAGGGGTAAGAGTTGAAGATGTTATGGCATCTCCAATAGCAGCAAGTTTTATAACACTTACAAAAAGACAAAAGATTGCTGGGTGCCTGCTTGCAAACATTGGTGCAGAAACACTCAGTATCGCAGTATTTGAAAATAATATTCCTATTTCCATAAAAGTGTTCCCAATAGGGGGTGTTGAAATTACAAATGATATAGCACTTGGACTAAGGATACCTCTTGATGAAG
>CAZTTV010000011.1:0-17162 GCA_964616385.1 uncultured Candidatus Saccharibacteria bacterium
TATTGAATTAAAAGATGCTGAACAATTTCAAGATAAAATAGGTAATCTTATAGAATCAATACTTCCCTCTTTGGCTCCTCCTTTCATAAGAAAACTTTCTGTAAATAATATTACATCAGACTCGGCTATTGTAAATTGGGAAACAAATGTACCAGCATATGGAACAGTGAGTTATGCATCTGATGAATATTACAAAGATAAATTCAAAGATAAGTCTGATGAATTATACATGACTGAAATTAGTAACACTGCATTAAAAGACAAGGACCATAGTATTAAACTAACAGGACTATTACCTAGCACGATGTATCACATAAAAGCAAAATCTTTTGTATTACCTCAAGTGTCTAGTAAATCAAAGGATACAATATTCTTTACCAATTCACCTAAAATACGTCCTGAATTTACAAAAATACAAAACACAGAACTTGAAGTGCGTTGGGTTACAAATTTAAAAACCACATCTCTTGTTGAATATAGAAATCTTAAGACTGGCGCTGTTGGTCGTGCAGGTAGTGATACTCAAAAAGTTAAAAATCACTCTGTATTATTAAAAAACCTGACTCCTGATACTAAATACAAATTACGTGTATTTGGATATGATAAATACAATAATCTTATAGAAGACAAGCCTACTACAATTACTACAAAAAAAGACGTAACACCACCAAATATTTTCTCATTAAAAATCAACAATGCATTTCTACCTGGCAGAAAAAATAGATTGCAAACTGTAATATCTTGGGAAACAAATGAACCATCTAATTCTTTGGTTTACTTTAAAGAAGGCGTCTCAAATTTAGATAATTTTGCCCAAATAGCATCAATGAGTGGTAACACAGATGAATTTACAACTAAACACAACATAATAATCACTTCACTAAAACCACTGACTGCTTATCTAGTTCAAATTGTATCCACAGATAATTCAGGAAATGAATCTAAAACACCCATAAGGACGCTACTAACTCCACAATCCAAAGAGTCTGTATCTGATATCATATTTAGAAACTTTAACGAGAGTTTTGGTTTCTTGAATAAACTATAAAAATATACATTAAAAAACTCCCTAATTGGGAGTTTTTTAATGTATATTTATCCTATAAAAGTAAGGGCTTTGCCTTTATTTTTTCCACGCCCTGTTCTTCCTATCCGATGGATGTAATCATCGTAATTCTCAGGAAGTTCAAAATTAATAACATGAGTAACATTAGTGATATCAAGCCCACGTGCTGCAACATCGGTTGCTATAAGAGCAGTAACTTGACCTTCCTTAAATCTATTAAGCGCCTTTTGTCGTTGTATATGTGTCTTATTCCCATGAATAGATTCTGTATTAAGTCCTCTTTTATTAAGAGTAGTTGATAATTTACTCACACCATGTTTAGTTCTTCCAAACACAATTACTTTTTTAAAATCATCCTTCTTGAGATAATCTTCTAAAACATCAACCTTATCTCTTCCATTAATACGCACAATATCTTGTTCTATATTTTTTGCAGCACCAACTGTTTTTACAGATATTTTCACAGGCTCAATTAAAAAGTCTTTAATGAGTCTCTCTATGTCTGGAGCCATTGTTGCAGAAAAACATAATGATTGTCTTTCTTCTGGAACTTGCTCAATGATATATCTTATATCATTTATAAATCCCATATCTAGCATCCTGTCTGCCTCATCAAGCACAATATTTCTAACACTAGCTAAATCAAGTTTACCTCTTTTGATTAAGTCTATAATACGTCCAGGAGTTCCTATTATAAAGTGATTAGAAGCTTTCAATTTTCTTATCTGTCCTCCTATATTAATCCCGCCAACACATACAGCAGAATATAGATGTAATTTATCTGAGAAAATTTTAAATTCTTCATCTATTTGAATAGCCAGCTCTCGTGTTGGAGCGAGTATTAATACCTTCTGTTTTCTATTTTGCAATAATTTGTTTATTAAAGGGATAAGAAAAGCAGCAGTTTTTCCAGTACCAGTGTTTGCTAGACCAACAACGTCTTCTCCTTTCAAGATGTGAGGAATTACCTTGTCTTGAATAGGTGTAGGATTTTCATAACCACGACTATTAAGTATTTCTTTTATCCTATTATCAATTGCAAAATCACCAAATGAATTATCAGGAACAAAATGCTTAACTGTTTCTGTTGCAACTACAGCACGATTAATAAACGATGCAATATCAAAGCCGGATTTCTTTTTGTTATTATATTTTCTTTTGTTGCCAAATGATTTTCGTCTACCAAAAGAACCACCTTTACTAAACTTGGTTGTACGATTTGACGATTTTGAGCTATTTTGTGAACGCGAACGCACACCAGTCCGTCTTGCGGATGTTTTTGTTTTCATTATTATTATTATTATTTTGTAACTACATTTATATATTTAAGGTTTGAGAAATATACCTTAAAATACAAAAGACCTCACAAAGAGGTCTCCTAAAAATTTGAGTCATCTTCAATAAAGTGTGTTCATATTAGCATACAATAAACAGTAGGTCAAACAAGTCTAACTTGACATCAATCCATAACAATGATACTATCAAAATCAGTAAGTAACAAAATCTTATAATTTGTACACGGAATAAGGAAACAAACAAATGCCAAATGATATTTCGGAAGTCGAAGAAAAAATCCTAAACGAATCATTCACAAAAAAGTGTGAGCGATGTGACGAGCTTGGTTTAGTGCCAAATAATCACAAGGTATGTATTGAATGTCTTACAGAAGACTTAGACGATTGTGAATACACATGCTTATCGTGTGGTGAAACAAAAGACAAAACGGACCTGAGGTCGCCTTGTATCTGCTGGAAGTGCATAACTACATATTTGGAAGAATCTACGAAAAAGCTTTCCAATAGTCTGTCAAAAGATCAGAAAAAGCTTTTTGAAGAATACACTCTTTGGAATAATCGAAAAGTAGATGCAATAATTTTAGATAATCTTTGAATTTACTTTCAATAGAGATCGTCAGCTTATACTTACGGTCTTTATTTTTATATTAATTAATTTATTACTATGTTTTATTTATAAAAACTGGTACATTAACAAACATGAAAACAGATTCTATATATGATCTTATTGTAATAGGAGGAGGCCCATCTGGAATGATGGTAGGAGGAAGAGCTGCTGAGCTTGGCGCTAGGGTTCTTTTGTTCGATAAAAATAAAAAACTTGGAGAAAAATTGAGTATTACAGGTGGTGGTAGATGCAATATTACAAATGCTGAATTTGATGTAAGAAAATTTTTAAGCAATTTCCCAAAATCACAAGATTTTCTTTATTCACCATTTTCAAAATTTAGCTCTAAGGACACTATTAATTTTTTTGAAAAAAGAAACCTGCCTATTGTTATAGAGTCCAGAAAAAGAGCATTCCCAAAAAGTGGTAATGCAATCGATGTAATGAAAACAATGAAAAGATATGCTGAAAACAACAAAGTAGAGATAAAAACAAGTACGAAAGTTAAATCAGTAGAAAAAATAGATAATGGTGAAACTTTTTGTATAAAGACAAAAGACGATAAAACATACAAAACTAAAAATGTTGCCATCGCTACAGGTGGCGTTGCTGCACCTAAAACAGGTTCAACTGGTGACGGCTTTAAATTTCTAAAAAAACTTGGACATACGATAGCAGAACCAAATCCAAATGTTGTACCATTAAAAACTGACGAAAAGTGGGTACATTCTTTATCTGGAACATCTTTGTCTTTTATGAGAATAAGTTTTGTACAAAAAGGCAAAGTACTAGTTAAAAAAGTCGGGAAAATTTTATTTACACACTTTGGTATATCAGGTCCATTAATTTTGAACTCTGCGTATGAAGTTAAAAAATTATTAGAAAAAGGTAAAGTATATGCGTCCATAGATCTATTCCCTGACACCGATGAAGGAAATCTAGACCGTGCCTTGTGGAGACTTTTTGAGAAAAATAAAAACAAAAAATTAAAAAATACTCTTCATGAAATGATTCCAGCTAGCTTGGCTGAGATTATTTTAGATTTTCCAGAAATAAATCTTTCTGAAATTACAGTTAATTCTGTAACAAAAGAAGAGCGCAGAAAATTAACCAGAATAATGAAAAATTTATCATTTGAAATTACAGGAACGTTGGGCTTTGACAAGGCTGTGATAACTGATGGTGGAGTTAACCTTGAAGAAATAAACTTTAAAAATATGACTTCAAAACTACACCCAAACTTATATATTCTTGGAGATGTATTGAATATAAATCGTCCATCCGGTGGATTCTCGCTACAACTATGCTGGACAACAAGCTGGGTCGCAGGAACAGACATAGGAGAAAAAATTAAAAATAAATTTGAAGTATAAAAAAGAGCGAATTGGATCTTACCAATTCGCTCTTAATACATTAATCTCTCAAACTCCCAAGCTTTTGAAGCTCTACTAGTCTAGAATAAAGACCATTTTTAGATATCAACCTATCGTGATCACCTTTTTCAGTAATAACTCCATTACTAATTACATATATCATATCTGCCTTTCTTATTGTAGAAAGACGATGTGCAATTGCAACAATTGAAATTGACATCCTGTTTCTTAACTTATCTATCATTTCTTGAATTGCTCTTTCTGCCTCACTATCAAGAGAAGATGTGGCTTCATCTAAAACTAGAACTTTAACTCCATTTAACAAAGACAAATATGCTCTTGCAATACCAACTCTTTGTCTTTCTCCGCCAGAGAGCCGAACACCCCTTTCACCAACTTGAGTATCAAGCCCATCGGGAAAACGTTCTTTATTATTTACTACAATACCCATATGAGAAGCTTCTATGGATTCTAACACTTGGTTAATCGATGCTTCAGGGTAAGCGTAGCGAATATTATCTAGGATACTAGTATCGAAAATATCTACATCTTGTTGTACAACAGCAAAAAGTCTACGGTACCAAAATAAATCTATATCTCTTATATCTTTACCATCAAGTAAAATTGCACCATCTTGAACGTCATACATACGACAAAGTAAACGAATTATCGTTGTCTTACCTTCTCCTGTTTTAGACACCAAAGCAACCATTTGATCTGAAGAAATATCAAGACTTATATTATCAAGAACGGGTTTACATTTCCCTCTATAAGAAAACGTTACATTCTCAAATCTAAAATTCCCATATAAATTTCTAGGTGTTATTGAGCTCGAAGAATTTTTGATGTCAATGTTTTCATCAATTAAATCTTTCATTCTAATAACAGATATAATATTCTTCATTATTTGCATATAAATATGTATCAAGTGCAAAATACTCTCATTCGTTGTATTTCCTGTTGCTATAATATAGACTACTGTGCCGATCGTACTTTGACCAGTATAGACAAAATAAATACCTACACTAATCGTTAAAATAAAAAAAGAATTAAGCAATAACCCAACAAAGAAGAAATACTTTTGCATTTTCAAAGAAATTCCTATGTCTATGCTACTCATTTTTTGACGCACAGCAGAAAAATTACTTTTTTCTCTATTTTCCTGAACAAACCCCTGAACTGTTGCTACATTAATTAAAGACTGACAGAACAAACCACTAGAAATTTCTTTTTGTTCTTCACACTTATCCCACAAAGGAGCAAACTTATCAAAACATTTCACATTTAATAAGACTGCTGGGATCAAAGGAATTAAAAAAAGAATTCCTAATTTCCAGTCAATTATCAAAATAAAGGTTATATTGATAATAAGATAGAAAAGTTGTGGAAGAAAATTCCAAAAAAGGTTCATCAATATTTCAAGAAGTTTGTTGCATCCTTTTTCTATTTTTGCAATTTTCTTGCCTGTATTCTCTTTTTCATGATAACCAAGTGATAAGGTCAGAAGTTTTTCCTGAGCCATCACAGGCCAAAAATTATCTAATTTAATTAACCCGTTAATTAAATAATACTCTTTTACGAATCGATCAATATAAAGAGATATCGCTTTAAGTAAAAACATTGTAATTATTATGTACGTAATGTAGTTACTTATTTGTTTTATTTCTCCAACATAAGAAATCTCATCAAATATAAGTTTCAACAAATATGGTAATGACAAGTTTAATACAGTAATAACAACAAGCCAGAAAAGTACCAAAATAAAATTTCTCTTTTCATTACCCCTACCAATCAGATCCCAAAGAATTACCATACCTTTTTTAAAAAACGAAAAAGAAGTATCTCTATTCTTTTTATCCCAATCAATCATCGTTTAATTCCTTTCATAAATACTAACGACTATTAAATTTTCAATGAACAAATAAAAATCCTGCGTTGTGAGCAGGATATTTTTTAAACCTTTTTTAATCTTATAAATTAATGATTATCTTTATATATAAGTTTATTTGAATAAAAGTTGAAAAAATATTCTGCCAATGAATATAAACTAGAATTTTCTATTGTAGAATAAGAAAATCTACCAAAAACACTCTTAGCCCAATTATTAGAAATTGGGTTCAGGTCCATTTTTTTGTTTGTTTCATATATCATATTCATGTTTTCATATAATATAAGAAGTAATAAGATATGTCAATAGTACATTGTAAACACCTAAAAAATATTGACTTAAAACGATAAATACATTAGAATACTTGAATTCCTACCTGTGTGGTGGAAAATATTGAATGAGTGAAAGAATAAGAATAAATAATCAAATAAGGTCTCTTGAGGTACGTGTCTTGGACGACGAAGGCACTAATTTGGGAGTAATGTCTTCTGATGAAGCTATGAAAAAAGCCCAAAGCCTAGGGCTTGATCTTATAGAGACATCTCCAAATGCAAAACCACCTATTGTAAAAATAACAGATTACGGCAAATTTCAATATAATTTAAAAAAGAAACAAAAAGAAACAAAAGCAAAAGCTCATACAACAGAGACAAAAACACTTCAAGTTAAGATAGGCACTGGTGAGCATGATTTGTTACTAAAAGCAAAAAATGCGTCCAAATGGCTTAAAGAGGGGCATAGAATAAAATTAGATTTGTTCCTTGCTGGTAGAGCAAAATATCTAAAACAAGACTTTTTGAAAGAACGAATGGACAGAATACTTATCTTAATTACAGAAAATTATAAGATAGCAGATGGTCCAAAGAAAAGTCCAAAAGGGTTGACTGTTATATTAGAAAAAGACAAAAAAGCTAAAGAATAATAAATATAAACATGACAAAAACCAATAAATCATTTTCAGAAAGAATAAAAGTTACAAAAAAAGGTAAAGTTGTAGCAAGAAAAGCTGGAATCAATCATTTTAATGCTAAACAAAAAAGAGTTAAGCAGCTAAAAGCAAAGAAAGCTATCAATTTTTCTATGTCTAGCAAAAATAAGACTAGATTTTTAAGTTAATTTAAAAAGTAATTTATATACTATGACAAGAGTAAAAAGAGGTACAATAAAATCAAAACGTAGAAGTAATATATTAAGCCAAGTAAAAGGCTATCGATTTGGACGTAGTACAAAAAAGAAACAAGCAAAAGAAGCAATTGCTCATGCAGGAGTACACGCATTTGACCACAGAAGAAACAAAAAAGGAGATTTCAGAAGATTGTGGCAAGTTAAAATAAATTATGCAGTCCGTAATTTTGGAACAACTTACAGTAAATTTATAGATACTCTCAAAAAGAAAGACATAGCGTTAGATAGAAAAGTACTAGCAGATATGGTAGAAAACAACCCAGAAACATTTGAAAGAATTGTTAAAGAAGTATCATAACAACATAAAAATAAAAAGACGACTTAATTAAGTCGTCTTTTTATTTTTATCTTATTTAGTATACTTGGAACTTTTTTAAAATCTTTTTTAAGCACATCTCTCATACTCCCATTATATAAAGCTGCTGCTGGATGATACAGTGGAAGAATTTTGAAAGACCTCCCAGTTTTTGGGCTTGTCAAATCAAACAACATTCCATGAACTTCGCTTATTTTCTTATCCGAAGGTATAAAACGATACATTGCGTGTCTACCTAACGTAATAATTATTTTAGGATCTAGTATTTCAAGTTGATCCCATAAATAATTTTCTGTACATATTTTTACTTCTCTCGGCAACGGATCTCTATTGTCAGGAGGGCGACATTTTACAACATTAGTAATAAATACATCGTCTCTTTCTAATTTTATTTCTGAAAGCATCTCATCTAAAAATTTACCAGCCGCACCTATGAACGGTTTACCTACCTTGTCTTCTTTTGCACCAGGAGCTTCTCCTATAAAAACAATACCGCTGGTAAAAGTTCCCATACCAGGTACAGCCATTATCCTTGTCTTAAACAAAGGACATTTTTCACATATATTTATAGATTCCTCTATATCCCGTAACTTTATTTCATTTTTTTGAGACATAGTAATAATATAATATTATATGGATTAAAGTCTTTTTTTAGTACCATGAACCAGCCTATCTTGTACCTTATCTTTCTCAACAAGTTTTATTATTTTTTCAACAAGTCGTTTTGGATCAGAATCAAACACGACTTTATCATTAGGTCTTTTGCCTTTTTCCATTATATTTTTAAGAACCTCGTCAGTTTCCCAATCACCCTCAAGAACACCTATTGGTTTGTCGTCTTCATATGCAATAGTAAATTCATTTATTGTGCCTATTCTACCGCATCCAACAAAAACAGCGTCTGACGAACGAGTAAGCAATAAGTTTCTACCAGAATACCCAAAACCTGTATAAATCATTATATCTATGTAATCAAGAGGTAGACGGTATACTTCAGTATGTTCAGATTCTGTTGAAGCAGGAGACAAGCCGACAGACACACCACCTTCTTCACTCGCACCCATAGCTGACCAAAGAGGAAATCCTGTCGTAGCCCCTGTTACTATAATACCTCCTTGCTTAACTATCTCTCTTCCAAGTTCCTTTGCTTTTTCAAGAGCTCCAGCACCGCAATGTCCTGTTTCTGCTGCCCCTGATACGCAAAGTTTTATTTTAAAATGTTTATGTTTATTTTCCATATGTGTTAATTGTAAAATACTATTAAATAAATTTAAGAATAAAAAAAGATGGAACTCCTAAAAGTTCAAAAAGGCTACCTCTCCCTTCCTTGGAGATACAGCGTCAATCCCAAGATTATCTCTAAGCTTCTGAACTAAAAAAGTTGATGACTTTAACTCGCCCATAACAACAAAAACTTTTTCTACAAAATCAGCATCACTCTCCACAAAGTCTAATAACGCATCGGAGTCTTTGTGTGCTGAATAGCCACTAATTTTTCTTAGGCTTGCACGAACTGGGATATTGTCACCAAATATCTTTATCATCTTAGCGCCATCTTCTATTATTCTACCTAATGTGCCTGGTGCTTGATACCCTACTACAAGCAACGTACTTTTGGGGTCTGGTAAATATTGCTTTTCATGATGCACAATACGTCCTCCGTTCGACATACCTGACCCTGCCATTATAATTTTCGGATTTGGAATATTTTTAATTTCTTTTGATTCTTCTGTTTTAAGTGTGAATTTCAAATTTGGGAAGTTAAATATATCATCTCCACTTTTAATTACATCAGTTGCTTTTGTATTAAAATATTTTTCATTTTTTTTGTAAATCTCTGTAACTTTAATAGCCAAAGGAGAATCAAGAAAAACAGGAACGCTAGGTATTCTGCCATTTTCAATCAAGTCATTCATTTCAAACAAAAGATCTTGTGTCCTTTCAAGCGAGAATACTGGAATCATCAATGCTCCACCTTTTTTGATTGTATCTTCTATAACATCTTCAAGTATTTGTTTACGCTCTGACCTCTTCTCGTGATTACGATCACCATATACACTCTCCATTATTATATAATTTGCATCTTTTATAATATCAGTATCTCTAATTAACGGTGTTGGTGAATTACCCAAATCGCCTGTAAAAAGAACTTTTCTATCTCCTCTTTCAAAACTTATCATTGCAGACCCCAATATATGCCCCGCATCCTTGAGCACAACACTTATCCCATCACCAAGCTCAAGTGAATCATAATAATTAATCTCTTCCCACATAGATATTGCATCACTAACGTCTTTTTTGTCATAAATAACAGACTTTTTGTCGTGCTTTGCCTCTTTGGTCAAAATACCAAGACTATCCGAAAGCATCAATTCTGATATTTGTTTTGTTGGAGTAGTAGAATATATCTTTCCTTTAAACCCATCTCTAACGAGTTTTGGTATACGACCTATGTGATCTATATGAGCATGTGTTATGAACAAAAAATCTATTTCTGATGGATTATACGGAAATGGTTTCCTATTTTCGCTATCACCTATTCTATGTCCTTGAAAAAAACCACAATCCACCAAAATTTTAATTCCGTTATCCCCATCTTCAACAAGAAAATTTGCTCCAGTCACACTCTCTGTTCCACCATGAAAAGTTACTCTAAATTTGTTTTGTTCATCAATTTTCATACAATTTATTTTAATATATTTTTGTAATAATATTTTGATTTTTGAATTACATAAAATGAAATAAGTAACGAACCTATTATGTCATTTATTATATCACTTGCTGTATCTACCAAATCATTCGTTTTAAATATAACAAATGTATCTAAACTAAATTCAAACAATTCCCACAATATACCTATAATCAAAGTTGCAACCAAAGATATCATTACGACTCTAAATCTATTTATATTCTCATCTATTTCTTCTTTTCTGTATAAAAAGTATAACCACAAAACCATTCCACCAACCCAAAATCCTCCCATAATGTGCATCGGTATGTCATACCACCAGATACTCCAATACCACGAAAAATAAAGAGCTAAAAAATGCAGTACAGCAATTATATATAGGAAAATTGTTAATTTAATAAATAATTTTTTTATAGACATAATGATATTGTAGCAAAAAATCCGCCAAGGCGGACTCTTTGTTAGGATTATCCTGAAGCATAGACCTAGCGCAATGCCAGGTGGGTGTTTTCAACAGTACACCAAGATGCACTGCAATATTAAACTCCCTGTAAAACAACTTAACCTAGATAATACTCCCGAATAATCCTATACTTATTATACTCCCAATTAAAAATATTTTGCAATACCTACAAAAAATACGAAGACAAGACCTTCGTATTTTTTGTATTTTACGCCTTAAAATAACATCTTTTAAAAACATTGACTACATATATTTAATGTACCAGACTAAAAAGCTTCGTCTGAATATACAAAATTGAAATCCTGTTTTTTATATTCAAACAACTCATCATCTTTAAAAAATCTTTCTACTTCTATTTTTGCGTTCTCTTCAGTATCAGATGCATGAACAATATTTGATTGCATACTTATTGAAAAATCTCCTCTTATACTACCGGCATCTGCTTCATACCCTTTTGTTGGACCAACAATAAGTCGTACAGCAGAAATTATATTTATTCCAGACAAAGCCATAACAACAACGGGAGAAGATTTCATATATTTTTTAAGCCCTTCAAAAAATGGTTCATCTTTTTTATGAGTATAATGTTCCTCAAGCAAGAAATCTTCCATCTGCATCATTTTAAGTCCAATTATTTTTAACCCCTTTCTTTCGAAACGATGTATTATCTGTCCAAGCAAATTTCTTTGCAAACAATCTGGTTTCATTATTATAAGCGTACGCTGTTCTTTTTTATTCATAAATTGTGATTATATTTAAATATTACTAGTAATATATCATACTTTGCAAATAAATTTTATTCATTATTTTTCTGATATTTCTTCATTATCTCAGCCTCGATTTCTGCCCTGTCTCTTCCATATTTTATATAAGAAATCTCTTTAAGTGACTCTATTATAGAATTGTCACCTTTTTGTGGGGGTAATGTTTCAATGTTAAATGGCTCACTCGGACGTCCATTTACTAATAATTTTAAATATGCATTGTAATTATCTAAATTTGCAATATCATTTTCTGAAAATACTGATTCAAATTGTTTTTGTAAAAACTCTGCATCTTCTGTACCCACTCTAAATACAGCCATAGAACCAACATTCCCAAAAACTGCATCTTTAATGCTCTCATCTAATTGCTTTATGAACTGATGGAATATATTCAAACTAAGACCATATTTTCTTGCTTCTGATAGAATGGTTGTTATAGATGATGTTGTAATGTTTTGGAACTCATCGATATATAAATAAAACGGTGGTAAATTATTTTCTCTAATACTATCAACGCGAGACAGTGCAGACATCAATATTTTACCAACCAATATAAGCCCTAACAAATTTGAATTGATATCTCCGAGTCGTCCTTTTGATAAATTTACCAAAAGTATCTTTTTCTCATCCATTATTTGTCTAAAATTAAAAGATGATTTCTCCTGCGCAATTATCGGACGCATTATTTCATTGGATAAAAATACATCAAATTTACTAGTGATATACGGCACAATATTTGCAAGTGATGCTTCTCCACCAGCCTTTCCAGCAATTTCACGCCAAAATTGTACCACAATAGGATTATTACAGCGTGATAATTTCATTTCTCTAAATTTTTCATCAGAAAGTACTCTGGAAATATCAAGTAATGTGTTCCCTGTATCTGGATCTTCTATAACAAGCATAGTTGCATTTCTGAAGTATTGCTCAAACATAGGTCCACCTGCAGTCTGCATATCAAACAATTTATTAAATATTGAAAGCATCTCATTAACAACAAAAGTTTTTTGTTCAGGATATCGCCTATCATACTCAAGCATATTTAGCCCCATCGGTCTTGCTGTATTCGCAGGATCAAAATAAATTACATCATCCATACGTTCTGGTGGTATATTTGCTAGCACATCTTCAATATCAGACCCATGTGGATCTATCATACATACTCCATTTCCAGCCTTTATGTCTTGAATAATCATGTTTTTCAACAATACTGTTTTACCTGTTCCAGTTTGTCCAATCGCATAAAAATGACGCAGTCTGTCTTCGGGAGTAAAATAAACCTCTGTTTCAAAACCTTGATGTTTGTTTATACCCAACATTGTTCCATTTTTGGGCATGTCATTTTGAACAGACGCAGTGGTTGAACTAGCTTTTCGTAGATGCGGTGAATAAGTTTCACTCACAGGGAAATGTACGATTGTTGTAAGTTCTTTTGTATTAAGAGGAAAACTATCTTCTTCGGAAAATAACCTGAAGGAAAACTTTTGGAAAAAACCGAGTAACTTTCTACCACTTATATCTTTAAAAGAAATCCCATTGCCTTGTGTGTTTGTAAATTGGTTAAAAGCAGACTCTATACTATCTAAAATCTCTTGTGCCCTATCAGTGCTTTCACCAGAAGCAACAATCCTTATATTTGTATTTAGTATAGTAGAATTTACTTTTTCTGTTATCTGTTTAATTACAACTTCATTCAATTCATGTCCAATGTTTGTTTTATCATCATCTTTTTTAGGAGCACCTGTTCCAAACACAAGTTCACCTATGGCTTTTGAAAATCCATCTTTAAAATTACCCGGAAGATTGATGGCCTTCTTTACATCAACACCCTTACGAATCTGATCAAGGGCATAGCCATATTTTTTTATAAAATGACCTCCTGCTGGTGAAAATATTATTTGAATTGCAGCCCCTTCGCCTTTTTCCTTTAACCTAGAAAAAACATTTAATACTACATCCAACGGGTCTGTATCAAATTCATCATAAGTTTTTATAGGGAAAATGGGATTTTCTGAAGCAAGAGCAACAGACCCAACAGAGGCACCGTCTTCATTAAAAATATTATAATCATCTTTTGCTTCTTTTATTATCGCACTAGGAAAAATAGCATGCAGTTGTTTTTCAAACAAATCACTTTTTGATACTGGAATACCAGCATAAAATACAACATCTTTTTGATCTTCCGAGAGAGCTATTTCAATAGTAAAATAGTTTTTACCTAAAATAGGTTTTTTTGCATCTGATATAGATAACATTCCTGCATAAAATTGCTCCATGGAAGATACCATCTCTTTAAATGTTTTTTCATGCATTTCTCCATCGTAAATACGAGGTAACGTGATTTCAAAAAGTGTCATATTCAAAGCACTAAAAAGCCTGTCTTTACTCTTAATCCAAGACATTTCTGAATCATACTGAATATATTGGATTAAAAAACGATGAAAATCATCAGCAATATGAGGATTTTTAAGTTTTTCTATAACAGAAAGAGTATTTTTTAGACCCTTATCCTGCAACATTGCTAATAACTCCTCCATTTTTGTATCGTGTTCCTCTGGAGTAAGCCCCAATACTATACCCTCTTTTTCTTTTTCCGATACGTTATAACTAGGTTCTAATATATCTTCTGCTTTTTTTGTTCCATATTCAGAGATTATATTCTCTACTGTTCTGTGTATTTCTTGTTTACTTCCTTGGTGTTCCGGGGATTTTATTTTCTCTTTTAATTGTCCACGCAAAAAAGCAATTTCCTCTTCAGGATTTTTAAATTTTGTAATTTCATTAAATCTAGAACCTTCCATTGTGTATAATTATACTGTTATCAACTAGTATAATCAATAAACTACCCCGCTAGCTTTAAGCTAATGGGGTGTCTTGAATTTATTGTTATAACTTTTTAATACACTTATTACTTGGTTAAAATATCTGCTCCATTTTTGGTGACTAAAATAGTATGTTCAAAATGAGCGCTTCTAGAACCATCTCTTGTTTTAAAAGTATATCCATCATTTTTATCTAAAGAAACTTCTTTTTTCCCTACGTTCAACATAGGCTCAAGTGCCAAAACCATCCCGCTCAACAACTTTTCTCCAGTTCCTTTTTGCCCAGTATTCGGTATGTAAGGATCTTCATGAACATGTTTTCCAACTCCATGTCCACCAAGCGCGTCAACCACTTTAAATCCATATTCTTTAGCTTTTTTTTCTATTGCATATCCAATATCACCAACATGACCACCATCATGTACTGCGTTTATACCAGAAACTAACGATTCTTTAGTAGCATTAATCAACTCAATATCATTCTCATTAACACTGCCAACTGGTACAGTAACAGCCATATCAAGAACAAGTCCATTATGAACAAGTCCGAGATCAAGACCAACAATATCGCCATCTTTTAGAATACGGTCTACAGGTATGCCATGCACAATCTCGTCATTTACAGATACACAAAGTGACGCTGGATATGGTCTATCCGCTCCTTCAGGTTTATAATTCAAAAAAGCAGGAGTATCTCCACCATCACGTATAAGTTTTTCTGCAAAAATATCAAGGTCCGACACAACAACACCATCCCCAACTCTACTAGATACTTGTTTTAATATCTTAGATAATCTTTTACCACCCTCTCTCAATATTTTAATTTCTGCATCATTATATATCATACTTAAGCTTAAATTAAATGGCGCCTATTATCTCTTTAAATATATCGTCCACTGGGATACCTCCGTCTATTTCCATAAAATTGTAGTCTGGATTATTTCTGTAATATTCAATTGCAGGTAACACATCTTTATCAAACCATTCAAATCTTTTTTTAATCATTTCATCACTTTTATCATCCATTCTTCCACGACCATGCATGCGATCTATTGATAACTCTTTTGACACATTCAAGTAAACGACCGCTGTTTTATTTCTATCGTAAAATTTTATTGCACTATCAAGAGCTTTTGCTTCAATAAGAGAACGAGGTGTTCCATCTATTATTATATGTTTATCTCCTGTTAAACTTTTTATAAATAAATGAGACCATATATGAATAGCCAAAAAATCAGGTTGCCTATCTCCACTTTTATACATTTCATTGGATAACTCATTAGTAAAACCATCATCTTTAATAAATTCCCTGAAACGAGCACCTGTCTCTAAGTAGAAAACCTCTTTATTTTGCTCATCATTTTTTTCAAGATAAGTCTTTAGTAACGCGGACTGAGTACCCTTTCCACAACCAGACCGACCTATAAATATAACTGTTTCTTTCTTCATTTTGCTAGTATACACGAAAAACAACATCTAAACAAAAGATATTTAATTCATTTTTAAATTTAGTATAGTAAAAGTTTTCTCTGCTATTTGAGAAAAGCATGGGGGTTGAAAGATTTTAGTATTCACGCATTGATACCTGTGCATCAATCTGTTTAACTAAATCAATAACAACAGAAACCGCAATCAATAGTGCTGTACCACCTATTGCAAATGCTGTAATACCCGTAATAGCCTGCATAGTAACAGGTAGTACTGCTACAAGTCCTAAGAACAATGCACCAACAAATGTAATCCGCCCTAGAACCTTTCCTATATATTCAGCAGTTGTTCTACCAGGCCTAACACCAGGAACAAATGCGCCACTTTTCTGTAAATTAGTAGCAATAGATTCTGGATCAAATGTAACAGCGGTATAAAAATAAGTAAATAAGAATACAAGAATAAAGTAGAATATTGAGTAAAACCAACCATTATTCAAAAAAGTTAACAAGAAATTAGATGTCGTTTGTATAATCACATTATCCACATTTGCAAGCAAGTTTACAACCATTTGAGGAAGTAATAAAATTGATAAAGCAAAAATAATCGGCATAACACCAGCTTGATTAACACGAAGTGGTAAGTAGGTAGAGATTCCTCCGTAGACTTTCATACCTCGCACTCTTTTTGCATACGTAATTGGTATCGGGCGTTCAGACTCTGTAACGACGACGACACCAGCTGTGATAGCAATAGCTGCCAGAATAAAGCCTATATAAAGAGGCGCTTGTGATATATCAAATGTGAATATCAATTGACCAACAGTTGATGGTAGCGATGCTACAATACCAGCAAAGATTATTATTGAGACACCATTACCTATACCAAATTCTGATATAAGTTCACCTATCCACATCAAAAGTACCGAGCCAGCAGTAATAACCAAGATATTTATAATCCTATCAGACATAGTCAAAACACCTAAAATCCCCTGTTTTTCAAGTAAAATTAAAAGTGCAAATCCTTGAACAACAGCGAGAGGAACAGTTAAATATCTTGAGTATTGCGCAAATTTCTTTTTTCCAGATTCGCCTTCTTCGTGATACAAAGCTTTTAATTTTTCCGACATCATAGTCATCAACTGCATTATGATTGACGCTGTTATATATGGAGAAACACCAAGCATAACTATTGAAAGATTTGAAAGTCCCCCACCAGAAAATATGTTCAAAAGTCCAAGAAATTGATTATTTGAGAAAAATTCTT